>NZ_BAAGGP010000066.1:0-16914 GCF_054658615.1 Pseudolactococcus yaeyamensis | reverse complement strand
CGATTAATCTCAGAAAACTGATGGTAACCTGTCGGATATAGAAAAAAAGCAGGCTAGAACAATCAAAATTGATTGGATTAGCTTGCTTTTTATTTTAGTGACTGTGGACTTTTGTCCCAGCCTATTTTTAGTATTCAGATGATTGATACTCATCCCATAATTCTTGATAATAATCTGCATTATCTAAAACAATCTTTGAAATTTTCTTCAAATGCCTATTAGGTATATCGCCATCTCTTAATGTACCGTCTAAAAATACAGAACCTGCTTCTTCTCCAGTAATATAAATATGGACGTGTGCTAACTGTTTTTTATGATTGTGTTCATTAGTCCTAATTTCTATTCTGTATTTATCGTAATATTCATTAGGCATGTGCGATACCCTCTACATAGTCAGACCAAGTTTCAAGATAATTATTTTGATTTTTTTCTAATTGCTTTTTGGCAAACTTAATATCGTAAATTGACATTTCATTATCAAACAAAATATTTAACGTTTTTAAATCAAATATACCAATTAATTCTTCATCATCGTAAAGTCTCATTTGGGGTTTATCAGGATTATTTTTTATATCATCTTTATCCATACTCAACCGATATTCTCCAAAAACACCAACAATTTTACGCATATTGTTTACCTCCTCAGTTCTTTCTTTATTTCATTATATCATATTTTTTAAAGCATATATTTTTATCTGCTCTAAACTAATGCCACTCTTTCCTTTTCAAAATTTTGTTTTACTTCTAAAAGTCTTGGTAATCTTGATTTTTTCATGCTATCTATTGAGATAATGGATACAGGAAGCTGTAAACTAATCTCAATATTTTTCTTAAATTCATCAAACACAACATAAAACTCTAACGTATTTTTATCAGTTGCGTAAACCAAATCAATATCTGATTTCTCGTCAGCTTCGCCACGAGCATACGAACCAAAAAGATAAACTTCTTTCAAACCATATTTTTTTGCAATCGGTTTAACCTTTGCTTTGATTTCTTCAATCGTTAAAATTGACATTAGCTTATCCTCCTGATTCTTTTCTTTACCTAATTATACCATATTTTACACCTCTTGATTCAATTTTATCTGCTCTAAACCACTTGTAAGGGCTAAGGGAAAACTTACAAACCTATATCTTATAAGCAGTTTACAACAGACAAAATGTCTATTGTAATTTTCACAGGAAACAAACACATTCATATCGTATGATGCTCATTGACGATTATTTTCTTTATTACTAAAGAAACAAACACTGATTAAAAAATCAGCTCATTGATAATCGTTTTCGCTGTTTGATAGAAACAAGCACATTCATGTAAGTATGATGCTCAACCTTGCGGTTTTCTATCTGAAAATAAAAAAATATATCAGCTATTGTGATATAATATTTCTTGTAGTTTTATCCTACATACTCCATATTTGCGTGTTCTTTAGTCATATTGCATCTCTTATAAAGAAAGAGAGACAATATGGAAAGAACAATTTTAAAAATCGTTATATTAGTTGTACTACTGTTTATTTTGCTTTATTGTAATACTACAATAGTCTACTAAAATAATGTTGCACCTAGACCCTTGGACTGGGTGTTTTTTCGTTCTCTTTTGGCACTTTTAAAGCGCACTAAAGAGAGGTTGCCTTTCGGTCTCATGTCTTTTATTTTCAAGACATTACACCTTCGTATCTAACATCGGTTGTACTTACTCTATAAATAGAATAAGGTAGAATTGTTTTCACAAACCTACTGACATTTTACCTTGAATTGGAGACCTTTTAGTCAGTCTCCCAGCGCCATGCGTTCCTTTGGTAGCTAGATACCTTGCATAGACTGAGACTTACTTTGTGGCTCTCTTATATCCATGATATAAGGTCTTCGCTCACTAAGTCTATACAAGTTGTTTACAGGTCACTACTCCCTGTTTGGGCTTTTACAGTTCCACTGCCATCTCTCACTTTGACAACTTCATGTTATTTCGCTATAATAGTAGTATCTTACATTACTAATTACCGAAAATTGATGAAGTTTCTTGTGATTCTGATTTGATTTTCAATGAACAAAGTTTTTCAATCTGTTTTGTTTCTTCAAGTCTTATTTTTGTGTTCAATCATGAACTTTGAACTTTGGAAACTAGATTGTAATTCTTGATTCAATCGCTTGTTATTTCTACTAATCTAATCCTCAAACTAGATTTTGTAAAAGTAGCAGGCTTTTGTTTCAAGAAGTTTTGTAGTCCCTTAACTACATTTTTAATTATAAATCTTTATTCGTAGTTTGTCAACTACTTTTTCAAAAAAAATCAAAAATATTTTTCGGAGGAAAAACAAATGTTTGCAAATCGCTTAAAAACACTACGTTCGGAAGCTAATCTTACACAACAGCAATTATCAGAAAAGCTCGGTGTCACACGTGGCAGTTATGCCCAATGGGAATCAAAAAGAACTAAACCAAATGGAGAGAGTTTACAAAAACTTGCAGACTTTTTCAACGTTTCTACTGATTATTTATTAGGTAATACTGATGAAAAAAACTCAACAAAATTTGAAGATGACTTAGAAAAATCACTTGATTCTTTTCATGCTTTTAGCGGGAAAAAAATGACTGATAATGACCGTGAAGCTATCCGAGATTGGCTTACTGAACATTTTAAAGATAAATAATTGATGTTAAATAAAGTATTAACCAAAATCAAAGAACTAGGTATTACAATTGATTATATTCAGATGGATGATAACAGACATCATCACAATAACCGCCATATTATAGCAATTATACCTATGGTGTGTGCCGTCTTTTCGTTTGTCGGAATTTTACTAATTGCTTTTAAATAATTTTCATAGTCATATTTAGCCATTTTTGGATTTCTCCTTTTCTTCTTTTTCAAACAAAAAAACGACTAGATTTCTCTAATCGCTCGTTTTCTATATTTCATCTTCTCTAAACAACACACAAATCAGATTTTTCTTCTTACGTTGATAATTTACAAGTTATTCAGCCACTCACTCATAAGGACTGAGCCAAAGTAATGAGCTTTGACTTTCTTATGCGTATCTAAGGCGAGGACGAGCATAATAGCTCTCAACTTTCACATGACATTCAGTATTTTTATCTCTATTCATTAGAAATTCTACAAGTACTGTCTTATGCTACTCGTACAGGTTGCTTCGGTTATAGCCTGATTTCTCAGGTTTCACGACACAGGTCTTACTTGAATGTTGGCAGTGTTTGATTGGTTTGATTCCTCTTGCCAATTACTGCTGTCTTCTATACCACACCGTGGCTGTCTATTATCGACCCCCAAAGTTCCTTGCTTTACTTTCAATTATCATTGCTACACACTTAACTTGCCTAGCTTTTACTAGGTGCTTTCTATCTCACGATAGACTTTTCTGACCTTATCAGCAATATCTCACTGATAAAACCATCAAGGTTTATACCATGTGTAGTCAGCACGAAGTCACTCGTGTTTACACTGACTTAATTTATGGGCTGTTTAGAAAAGATGAAACGAGATTCTACCTTTTTTTATAATAATTTTGCCAATCGGTTCGTTCGTATGAAATTTGCAAAATACGAACTGATTCACTATACTCAACATACAAATGAATATAACGATTATGAACCCATTTTCTTACAACATCATCATACGGAGTTCCAATTTTAGGATTCTCTGAAATAGTATCAAACGACCTCTCTAAATTGTGTCTAAATTCTTCAACCGTACTCGGAACGCTGTAATGATTTCGAATATATTCTTCAATATTTTCAATATCTTCTTGCGCTTCTGGTGTTAAAAATATTTCTTTCAATCATCCCCAACCCTTCTCTTTTTTATAATCAGAAAAGCTAAGCGATTTTTCATCTTTCTTTTCCACTTGTCTATAAGCATCATCAAATGCCTTTTTATAAACATGTGCTTTTTCACGATAATCATTTAATTCATCAATAAGAGATTCTAGAAATTCTAACTCAACAACTGCATATTTTCCATAACCATTTTTGGTCAGTATAACAGGCGAGTTTCTTGAAACCTTATTGATAACTTTTGTATAGTTGGATAATTCTGAAATAGGTACAATTGATTGATTCATAGTATTCCCCTCGCTCTCTATATAAATTTATTGTATAATTTATCGTTGAATTTGTCAATAGTCAGCAACCAACAGGAGTTACACCTGTTTTACGACACTCTCGGTCACATAAAAATGGACTTGATTGAACAAGTCCAACGAGAAACAAAAGACACAAACAGTCAGTTTGATTAGTCTTTCGGACAAGTAAGAATCGCGAGTTCCTACTTTAGCAAAAAATCTGTATCTGATAAAAAAGCAATAAACCTTTCAAAATCATTTTCAGTTAATCGCCCCAAAACATGAATTTTGAAATTTTCATCATTTAACTGATATGTTTTAAAAGTGTCAATCCAAGATTGTCGATTAAGTCCTGCTTCAATATAATCAATTATCTCAAAATATTTACTTTTTATATAATCTGATTTTGTATCATATTTCGTTGTAATTCTTAAAAATTTAATAGCCTTTCCATTGACGCTCAAAATAAAAACTGGTCGCCATTTATAGTCTTCCGAATTTTCAAATGGAACTTTTGCAATGAGAATATCAAACTCTTCCATTTAAAGCTCCCAACCATCAAGTAATTTTGCTTTTTCCGTATCAGTCATATCAGAAATATTTTCTACTGGAATCTTACTAATTAAAGTAGATAACTTATTTTTACTTTCCATAGAATACTCAGTCCTTTCTGATATAACCTCTGGAATAAAAGGCATTTTCTTTTCATCAACAACACGTTTAAAAAACATTGTAATAGCAACTGTCGGGTTTAAGCCCATTTCTGAAAAATATTGCTCAGCTTTTTGTTGTAAATCTTCATCAATTCTGTAAGTTTTTTGTATAGTTGTCATAATAAGCAATCCTCCACAACTATATTATACATCATAAATCGCTTTTATGCACTCTTTTAATCTTAAATGAGTTTATTCGAAATAAAAAAACATTTATCTGATCTAAACCACTTATAAAGGAAAAATAGGTATTGGAGACCTTAACAGCTTTATAAGCAGTTTACAACAGACAAATCCTGTCCATTGCATTTTTATTTGATAATAGCTCAATCCGCAAACCAAGCTATTCTATATTTCAAAAAGCTATCAATCCACAAACCGATAGCTTTTCTTATTCATTTACTTCGTAAATATACGACACAAGAGGAAAAGTAAGAATTGTGGCTCATATCATCGCCTACTGCACTCTTGTGAAGTTTCGAGGGGAAGCCTTATCATATTTTGTGATTTAGCCTGTAATTGAATACACACCGCCTTTTAGTCAGCAATGGGTCGCCTCACATCATATGCCTTATTCCACCTCTTCGCCTAGCAATATCACTATTACTAAACTTAAGTATTGCGCTGTCACTGTGCAGACCGCCGTACCTACTTGATTATACTGGGTTTTCCCAAGTCTCTTTTTCACACCCTATTGCACTAAATGGCAACATTTGATATAATAGAGTTACCACACGTCTATTATATCATTGTATGAATCAGATATTTTGTATTTGATTTTCAATGAACAAAGTTTTTTCAATCTGTTTTGTTTCTTCAAGTCTTATTTTTATGTTCAATTATGAACTTTTGACTTTTGGAAACTAGATTGTAATTCTTGGAACATCAGCCTATTATTTCTACTAATCTAATCCTCAAACTAGATTTTGTAAAAGTAGCAGGCTTTTGTTTCAAGAACCATTATAAGCAACTGCCTATGTTTATATAATAAGCTATTGACTATATTTTGTCAAGCGTTTTTTTGAAAAAAATTTAAATTTATTTTTCGGAGGAAAATCTAATGTTACCTGAAAGACTGAAATCATCACGTTTAGAAGCCAAATTGACCCAAAAAGAAATCACAGAAAAACTTGAAATTTCACAACCTAGCTATGCTCAGTGGGAAAAAGGAATCAGAACACCAAACCTCGAACGTTTGCAAGAATTAGCAAAAATCCTTAATGTCTCTACTGATTATTTATTAGGTAATACTGATGAAAAAAACTCAACAAAATTTGAAGATGACTTAGAAAAGTCTCTTGATTCTTTTCATGCTTTTAGTGGGAAAAAAATGACTGATAATGACCGTGAAGCTATCCGAGATTGGCTTACTGAACATTTTAAAGATAAATAATTGATGTTAAATAAAGTATTAACCAAAATCAAAGAACTTGGTATTACGATTGATTATATCCACATGGACGATAACGGACATCATGGTTTCTTTAACGATACCCCTGTAATTCTTATTAATGAAAATTTGAATAAGTTGAATACAGCACTTGCTCTACTTCATGAAACAGCGCATTTCCTTAATGAAGATTGCGAGAAATACATTCCAAATCATTTTGTGAATGATGATATAGAGTTTAAAGCAAATCACTACATGATTTACGAAATAATGAACTTACTAGACCAAGAGTATGACTTTCAACCTGACACTAATTACCAAGCAATCATTGATATGTTAGATTTACCCTATCATCTTGATGGCGTTATCATTGACGCATTCGTTTCTATACTTCAAGACAAATTCGAGATTGAAGAAAGTGATGTGCAGAATGATTATTGGCGGTACGGCTAATTGCCTTTCTAAAACTCTAATTGTTCTCAAGTTCAACTCTAAAATCTTTAAGCTCAATTTTTCCACAACCACGCCATACATAATATGCCTTCGTTCCTTTATAAGCATAGTCTTTAACCCATTCACTTAATACACAAGAAGTATCAAATATTTTGGGATTTTTTTGATAAAACTTCACACAATCATCTTCAACATGCCCCATCTCAATCAATTTTTCAAAAAGCTCTTTCGTAGAATCTGCTTTAATAATCAAAAAATCCTTAAGTCTCCAAATAATTCTCGTTGGTTTATGTTCAGGATGAACTGAAGCAAAATCATCTAAATGTTCTTTTTGTTTTTCAGTCAAGTCATCGTATTCACGCTTAAATTGATTCAACCAACCAATCGGATACGTAAATCTATCATCAAAATTAGCAAGATGAATGTGTTTAAAAGGGTTGTCAATTACTTCACAAGCGAAATACTTATCTATATCCTCATCAGTATAGCCATCAAATAATTCGTTCATTACCCTATCTTCTGAACAAGGAAGTAGATAGTAAAGTCCTTGTCTTGCTAATTTGTTACACACGAAAATTGTTAAATCCATTTCTTTTTCCTCCATAAAAAAACGATTGAAGTAAATCAATCGTTGTCAAAATAATTGTTTATTTCATAATTAAGACAAATACCATACCACAGTTGTCCTCTTATATCATTTTCTTCCCACCTCGCTGTACTAACTTGTAAATCACTCATCTTTTCACATAAAGCCTTTCAGCTTATATAGGCTAATTCATAAAACACCTCCCTCAAAATTTAAATATAAAGTAAAATCCGCCAATTTCTCAACTGGTGGATTTTATTTTTTATTCAACTAATGATTTTTTTGATTGCTTGGTTAGTTTTATGGTTAGTTTTGTAATTTTACACATTTAAAGAACTTCCCAACCCTTGATTTTAAAAGGGGATTGAAAATTCTCTTGTTATTACTTTATTATACGCTTATTTCGTCAAATCGATGCGTTTCGAGACTTGAGAAATAATTACCGCACCAATCAAAAGTGAGAGCAACTCTCCTAAGCTACTGGTCAACCACGTAAAGAAAAAGGGCACTTGGAACATGATGGCAAGCTCGGCAGCAATCGTGACCATTGAGAGAGAAAAGAAGATGGTAAAGTAGATAAATGCTTTGTTGGTAAGACCTTTGAGTACATCTTTGGTCATATATTTTTTGAAAAGATAGACGCCTAAGCTGACGAAAACGAGGGTGGATAACCCACCGACGATGACATCGACAATCCCAAAGACCATATAATTTGAAATCATACAGCCAATAGTGACAGCCCAGATGTATTTTTTATTGTAGAAGGCAAGAAAGTTAAATAACTCCGATAGCCTAAATTGTACGGCGCCAGAACCTAACGGTCCTAAAACAACCGTAATAATGACGTAGAGAGCGATGACAATGGCGATTTGCACCATGTCAATCACTTTAAAGTTTTTCATAAAAGTCTCCTTTATCGCATTTGCGAGTGTGATACGCTCTGTCAAAGTGAGAAAGTACAGAGGGCTTGAATTAATTAAGCACATAAGGCTTGTTTCAAGCAAGTACAAGTATAGCAGATTTACATTAAAAATGATATACTTTTAGTATGAAAACAACAATAAAAAAAATCACCAGCAATCAGATTTTTAAGTATCTAGTTGCTGGTGTTGCGACAACTCTCGTTTTTTTTATCTTTAAAATGCTGACCTTCTCTATCTTTCAAAATGGCGTGGTATCAGAAATTATCGCTCAAATTATTTCTATCATTTTTGCTTTTGTGAGTAACAAATTTTGGGTCTTTGAGCGAACAACAAATCCACTGCTACAAGAATTTATTAAGTTTGTTACTAGCCGTATCTTTGTAATGCTCTTATCCGTTGTGGCTAACTGGTATCTCATTGATACGCACCCTGGTATCATCATGGATACTTTCCATCTCACACTTGACCAAAGTGTCTTCTTACTCAGCCTCTTCCTACAAGTTTTGACTATTGTTTTAAACTACATCTTTTCTAAATTCCTAATCTTTACTAAAAAATC
Organism: Pseudolactococcus yaeyamensis; assembly: GCF_054658615.1. Taxonomy (NCBI): domain Bacteria; kingdom Bacillati; phylum Bacillota; class Bacilli; order Lactobacillales; family Streptococcaceae; genus Pseudolactococcus; species Pseudolactococcus yaeyamensis. The sequence continues at coordinate 8,203 of NZ_BAAGGP010000066.1, read as the reverse complement.
ATGATGAAACCAAACAAACAACATACCTTACTACTTGTCATTGACCTTCAAAAGTTTCTCTTAAAATTACTCAAAAAAGCTGAGCCTTATCCGCCAGCCCAAATACTTGAAACAAACGAAAAATTGATTACGATGATGACAAGCAAAGGTATCCCTAGCGCCTTAGTGAGCGTTACCCAAAAATTCTTACCTCAAAAGTATCGTCAAAAATCAAGCCAACTTGCCCTCTCAAAAGACGTGATGGCACCCAGCCTTATAGAGACTTATACCAAATATCAACCAAGCGCTTATAGCATTCCTGAGCTGCGCCACTTTCTTGAACAACACCCAATTGATACAATTATTCTCACTGGTATTGTGACCAATAATGGCGTTTTAAAGACTGCAAAAGACTTCCTCTCTGCTGGATATCAGGTGATTGTGATTGAAGATGCCACAACCGCACGCACGCGAAAATTACACGACCGAAGTATTACAGAATTAAAAAAACTTGGCGCAGTTGTCCAAAGTAGTGATTTATCTGTTGAGGTGGGGGAACAGTATTACTAATAGTAAAAATATCTACATATTTAAACACCCTTAAAATAAAGAAACCACACGAAGTTCGTTTATAAAACGGTAATTTCGTGTAGGTTTCTTTATTTTTAAAATTAACAGATGGTTTTATCCCTATAAAATAAATACCCTTTCTCTTACAACTACTTTTTTCTTGCTCATTTATACTGCTCTTTTACTTCAACCAAAACACCTAAAGCTTTTGCTGTATCAAAATATTCATAGGCCTCATAACCCTTCTCATGTTTGAATAATGAATCAAAACTATGTTTTTTCATTGTCTCTTCGTCATTTTCAAGTGGTCCATCCGCTAGCAGACAGATAGAGCAAATGGACGTTCCATGTTCTTTTAACCATGTTGCCCATGGGTCATTATCGCCGAGTGGCTGAATGATTTCAAACCAAAAATTATCACTGAACACACTTTCTACTTTCATGGGTGTATCTGTAATGGTCTGACCTTTGTAAGTCATAAATGGTGTTCTTACTTCTCTGTGCTCGCCTTCTTGTTGCTCAGGTATTAGTCCTGATCCTAATAAATTTTTGTATGCGCTAACTGTTTTCTTCAAATCGTCTGTTACGACAATCACTTTAATTACATTTGTTGATGATAATGTCATGTTATTCTCCTGATATTATATGCTATTTTTTGATGTGTTAAACTTATTTATTTGTGAAACCACCATCAGCGATGATTTCTGCTCCTGTCACATAGGAAGACTCATCCGATGCCAAAAATAGGGCAACTGCGGCAATTTCACTCGGTTTACCTATATGACCTATCGGCAGTTGCGCCACGATAGTCTCTCTTAATGTGTCATTCCCATGTACAAAATCTGTGAAAGCTCTTGTCTCTGTCGGCCCTGGACTGATTGCATTTGCCCGTATGCCTTTTTCTGCCAACTCGCCCGTAAAAGAACGTGCCATTGACCTAATCGCTGCTTTTGCTGCATTATAAACAATCGAATTTTTACCCCCTTGAAATCCGGCAATGGAAGAAATTAAAACAATCGCAGATTTATCTGACATATACGGAAGTAATTTTTGAACAGTAAAAAATGCTGAAAAAACATTCAAATCCATGACCAAATGAAACGATTCAGGTGTGATTTCTGGAATTGGTATCTGCGGCCCATTGCCAACGATTGGTAAGATTGCCTTTAATTTCCGCCCTGTCTTTTGAACAGCTGCTGCTATTTTTGCCAAATCTGTCACATTAGTAGCATCTACTTTTATGATATCAAGAACTTGTGGCTTATTTTGGTAGACTTTTTGAGCAGTCTCCACATCATAATCTGCCACGATTAAATCAGCACCTTCGGCTATAAAGCGTTCTGCAATCGCTCTACCGATACCATTAGCTGCACCTGTTATAACACATAACTCCTTCTCTAAAGACTTACTCATAAAAGTCCTACCCTCACTCTCTCTTTCTTCATTCACTCTCCTTCATACTTAAAATCTAATTGATGTCTGATTCTATCCATCGTTTTCATCACAGATAAGGTATCTTGCCATGGCATAATGCTAGATTCGATTTCTCCTGCCGCAAGACATCTTTGGACTTCTGCTGCCTCAAAGTGCATCCCATAAAGTCCGTCACGGCCTGTATTCTGATTTTCGTGTGTTTTTGAAACGTACTTAAAAGTCGATCCATCATTATAATAAACTGTAAAATCAGATGGTCTATAAAACTGTCGATGAATTTCTATCCGACCTTTTGTCCCACAAATTGCTGCGGTTACAGGAGATGAAGCTAATGTGCCAAATAACAACATCGCCAAAGTACCTTTTCCATTGTCATGTTCCAATATAACCGCATCATTTGAGTCTACTCCTGTGGGCGAGGCAGAGCCCGCCGCAAGTATTCTCGTCGGATTACCGAGTAAAAACTGGGCAAATGATATCGGATAAACGCCTAAATCTAGCAAAGCACCTCCTGCAAGCTCAGGTGCATACAAGCGATGTTTGGGTTCAAATGGAAAACAAACACCATGATCAGCAATGACTTGAACAATTTCGCCTATTGCACCGCTGTCAACCAGTTCCTTAACCTTTCTAATATGGGGTAAAAATCTAGTCCAGTAGGCCTCCATCACAAACAAGTTTTTTGCTTCAGCTAAGTCAAAAATTTCTTTTGCCTGTGCATAATTTTGTGTGAATGCTTTTTCGACCAATATCGGTTTATTGTGTTGTAAACATTTCATCGCCCATTCATGGTGCTGGGCATGTGGCGTTGCGATGTAAATCACATCAATATCAGGGTCTGCCATCAGTGCCTCATAAGACCCATACGCTTTTTCAATACTTGGAAATAAGGCTTGAAATTCCTGTGCTTTATCGAGATTGCGAGAGGCAATTGCTGAAATATTGCCACCTGCTTTAATGACCTGTGCAGAAAAACAACTGGCAATCCATCCTGCGCCCACTACTCCCCATCTATAGGAATTAGTCATATTTTCTTCTAGTTCAACTGGATATGACCGCTCCAATATGAAGTCATTTTTTACTTCTTCCATCGTATTTTCCAACCTCCTTTTTCAACGAAGAAATTATTTAAACATCTTGTTCACCAAGTGACCAACTTTCATGACCGTTATTCTCAAGTACACAGACTAAGATATCATCACGTCTAATGCCAATAGCCATCAATCGTCGGGTTATTTCTTGATACATTATTTTCTTTTGAACAAAAGAAAACATATTTACCATGGTAATTCTAATGACTATCAAATCTTGCCTATCTCGATTGGCATAAGTTTTTGAAAAAATAATTTCCCCATCATCATGAGGTCTGAAAATATGGAAAATATCTGTTTCCTCAATCCCTAAACCTATAACTAATGATCTGTGAATAACATCAGATAGTTCTTTTCCTTTTTCTTTAAACAATGATCTGTTTAAATCAACTTGAATTAGTGGCGTAATTTTCTCCTTATTTAAACTTCAATTCTCTATTTCAAAGCACCTGCACTCATTCCTTTTTCAAAATTTTTCTGCATCAAAACATAGACAAGGATTTCCGGAAGTGCTGTTAATACTGCTGCAGCTAATATTTTCGTTTGGTCGTTGGTGAACTCACCTTGGAAAAATTGAGGTAAAAGTGTGACCGTTTGCATATCTGGACTTTGTAAAAATAGCAAGGGAAACAGATAAGCATTCCAAGAATTGATCAGTGTTAAAACAATGATTGATGAAGCGATTGGCTTCGTCAATGGTAGGATAATATACCAAAACGTTTTCAAAATACTCGCACCGTCAATTTTTGCCGCTTCCATCAATTCATTTGGAATGCCTTGGTCGAAATTCCTTGCCAAAAGTATGGTAAATGGCAACTGCAAAGCTGCAGTCGGCAAAATGACTGCCAAAAGTGTGTTAAATAGATTCATTTTTTGAAAAGTAACGAAAAGTGGGGATAGTAAGATAACTTCTGGTAAAGTCAATGCGACTAAAATCATCCAGAAAAAGATTTCTTTTCCAAAGATATGTAATTTCGCAAAACCAAAACCAGCGGTCATACTTAATAGATAGACAAGCGCAATCACACCAGCAGAAATCAATAATGAGTTTTTGAAATAAACTGGCACGACACCTGTGTTCCAAACAGCTTTATAATTTGCAAATCCCGTGCCACCAAGAGACCCCCTAACCATTTGAATCAAAGGAATAGCATAGGGGAATGTCAGTAATAGTAAAACAAGTTGCAAAATGATTTTATCTTTTAGCGTTCTAACTTCAAACATTTATTTTCCCTCCTTATTCACGCTGTTCATCAAAATCGCACCACCAATAGCGAGGACGAGAAGAATGACAGAGATTGCTGCGGCATAACCAAGATGCGCTTGCCTGATGCCTTGCCTATAAATGTAAGTACCCAGAAACTCTGTTGCATGATTTGGTCCTCCTGTTGTCACCAAGTAAGGAATATCAAATGTCTTCAATGCGCCAATAAGGCCTAACATGGCAAGTGAAATCGTTGTCCCACGGCAATTTGGAAAAACAATGCTTCTCAAAGTTCTGAAAACACTAGCACCTTCCAAATGTGCCGCCTCTAGCATTTCTTTATCAATTTGGCTCATGGCTGCATAATAAAGAATGAAACTCATCCCTGTAAATTGCCAGATTGTAATAATCATCAAAATCAAAATGGCTGAATTTGGTTTTGATAACCAATCAACAGTTATCCCAATATGCAAGGCGTTAAAGACATCTTGTAACAAACCTTGTGGCGAAAATAAGAGCCTAAAAACTGGGGCCATTGTCGCTGGTGCTAAAATTGTGGGGATAAAAATCAAGCATTTATGAAATGTTGCTAATTTTACTTTTGTATGCAAAACTGCCGCAAATAAAAAAGCCAAAGCATTTTGAATCACAAACGTGATAATAAAGAAAATCACGGTATTTTGAATGGCTTTCCAAAAAACCGGGTCGGTAAATGCATGTTTATAGTTATCTAAGCCAACACTTTCCTTTATCAGATCTAAACCATTCCAATCTAAAGCAGACAGATTGAACGTGTAAAATATTGAGTAATAAATAAGCCCGACAACAAAGACAAATGCTGGAAGAATCCAAGGCAACCCATTTATTTTTGTTGACTGTGACTTGTTATCTTTTTTCATACTATAATCATTCCTTCCAAATCTCAATCATAAAGGCTACTATGTCAAGCAGCCTTTATTCTATTGCTTTATTATTCGCTATCAGCTTGTACTTTTTCAAGTTGTGCAGCACCATCTTTAGGAGATAGTGTGCCACCTGCAACACCAGATAAAACATCCATCAAGGCTTGATTCATATCAGCATTAATACCTGCAAAACGAGGATTCTCATCACTATTCATCGCTTTTTCAACGTACGTCTTAATGGCACTATTTTGCCTGTCAGGATTAACTAAGGTCACCTTATCCCAATCTGGTTTAGCTGATTTCAATGATGGAACAACATTCAAAGAATCAGCAATCATTTGTTGACCATTATCAGAAGTCCCTAACCAAGTCGCAAATGTTGTTGCAGCTTTGATATTCTTAGAGTTTGCAGAGACAGCTGTCGCATAATCTAAATCACCAAACATAGAACCTGTATGCCCTGTTCCAGCTATATCAGGAAAATCAATCGGAATCATTGTAAAGGGTTCAGCAGTGGAAGATGCCGAGGTCATTGCTGCTTTCATTGTATCTGGTAACGTATTTGAGGTATACCAAGACCCCATCATAATCATTGCCGCTTTTTGCGACATAAACAAATTATTCGCATCTGGATATTGTTGAAGTCCTAACGCGCCTTTTTGCATAATACCATCGTCAAATAAACCTTTCCATAGCTCCAATGCCTTGACGATTGATGCGTCTATCCACTTCACTTCACCTCTTGCCGCTTTAGTGAATGTTCCTGGCTTAACATTATCAGAGATGGCATGAAAGGTGTCGATATTAAAGGCACCTTGTCCAGCTCCCTGAACAAAACCATTGATACCATTTTTTTCAAAAACTTGACAAACATTCTGCCATTCCTCATAAGTGGTTGGAACCTTTAAATTGTATTTGTCAAATAAATCTTGGTTAACCCATATATTGCCAGAATAGACAATTCCAACACCTAGCGCTTTTAATTTTCCTTTTACCATCATGGTTGAAATAGAAGCTTCGGTTAATTTTTCTTTATAATCCTCACCTAGTGCCTTTTTAACGCTATCAGTTAGGTCAATCGCTTGCCCACCGAAAACTTGAACACCTCCATTCCCAGAACCTGCGGAGACTTGGAAAGCATCGACCCCTGTACCATTGCCCAAAGCTGGTCTGACTGCAGCGTCATAGTCATCTATCGTTGTCTGTTTCCATGTTACTTTAATGTCTGGATACTCTTTGTTAAACTCAGCAATGTATTCTTCATTTGTAGGTGAGCCCGGTGTCCATCCCCACCAAACAACTTCACCTTTTGTTTCACTTGATGTGTCTTCAACTTTTTTACTTGCGCCACATCCTGTTAAGGTTGCTAAAGTTAATACAATCATCCCTACTGTAATAAATTTTGTATTTTTCAAACTTTCCTCCTTTTATAATTTAATTGTCTACCGCTTTTTTGATAGCGCTTCCAATTTTGCTAACCAATTATTTCATCTTCCTATCACCCTCAACAGGCTAAAGAAAATAAGATAATCGTAATCTTAAGCTTTCATAATTTTATTGATATCCGAAATACTTTTGATATAGTCCTCATCTGTCTCAAGGTGTTCTATGATAAAGGGCATATTTTTATCAAACGAAACCCCTGTTTCAATCAGATGTTTGATATCAACACCACCATTTCCTACGCGTGTTTCTCTGAAAAATAAGGTGTAATCATCTTCTAGTTTGACATCTTTCAAATGACAACTTTTGATATGCTTACCTAATTTTTCAAAGCATTCATTGATAAATGCTTCCTGAAAGAAATACCTTTGAGGCGTTGTGATCCAGTTGAAGATATCCAAGTGTACAGAAAATCTATCTCTATTTACATCCTCAAGTAACTGTAAGTAGTCATCTGGTCCCATCGGAAACATCCACGGCATGGATTCAACCGTAAAATAGGTCTGTTTAGGGTTCACTGCATCAATAATTTCTTGAATTGTCTTGACACCTAATGCCCATGTATCTTTTGTAAAGTTTTCTCAATAAGCACCATCCCAACGTACGCCTCTAGCTCCCATGATATTTACACAACACCTAGCACCAATCTTATCTGCTAACTCAAGTTGTCCAATCGCATACTTGATGGCTGCCTGACGTGTCTCGTTATCTAAAGCCATCGTATTTCGCCAAACTCCAACTTCTGCAATTATCAACTGATTCTTTTTAGCTTCTGTAGCATATGCCTCAATGCGTGCTGTATCTTCTTGATAAGAAAGCGGAAAATTAACGACACTAAGTCCTAATTTTCGATGCTTTTCTGCCCATTCTTTTGGACTACTATGCTTCAATGCGGAAAATACACCTAGTTTCATATCTAAATTATCCGTTATAACTTTCAAGAATTTCGACGACACATTTTAAATCTGGTGCATCAAAATAATTATATTCTCCACTACCATCGCCATAGACACCTCTTTGTACGAGTTTTAAACCTGCAGCTTCAGCATTTACTGTCGCTTCTTTAGAATCTTTCACTTGAAAGGCAATGTGGTGAATGCCCTCACCTTTTTCATTGAGATAATTTCGCCATGTTGAGGGTTCTTCATTCGGTTCAATCAACTCAAGTTGTAAACCAGGGCCAACATCAAAGAAAGCCATTGAACAATAAGCATTTGGTGCTGGTTGTCCTTCAAATTCTGTTCCTGTGATTGAAAAATCGCCAATTGGTTGTGTTTCAGGAACTGCAACACCCAAAAATTCTGCCCATTTTTTCTTAGTTACTTCAACATCTGCCACAATAAAACCTACTTGCGCTACCAAACTTGTTCCTACGATTCCTACCATTTTGTTTCTCCTCTAGGATCTTTACCCAATAAATTTTTTATAACTTTCAATCTTCAAAGCTCGTTTTTCAAATATCGTCTACATTCCCTCCCGGTTTCAAGGGTTCTGGTCGCTCACAAGTCGTTGTCATGTGATAAGTTTCTCCCGTTTCAGCCGCAGATAAAATCCCTTCAATGGCTTCCGTGATATGC
>NZ_BAAGGP010000065.1:0-17383 GCF_054658615.1 Pseudolactococcus yaeyamensis | reverse complement strand
TTGAGCACAAGTCCTTGATAGCACTTGCGAAAAAATTTATTTTTCGTAGGCTTATTTAGGGCACCTTAATTTCTCAAATCTTCTAGAATAAATTGACAAGTCTTACTTGACTTATTACCACTAGACTTTCTGCGATTTCACTTCATGAAATCTTGAAACTTGACCTGCGCATGCGCTCCAGCCAAGCAGGGTCATTCGCGACCTAGCGTCCGCTCAAAGTCTTTCTGCGATTTCACTATATGAAATCTTGAAACTTGACCTGCGCATGCGCTCCGGCCAAGCAGGGTCATTCGCGACCTAGCGTCCGCTCAAAGTCTCATTTTTTATTTTTTACATTTATAGGATGTTCAGAGCTTTCAAAGCCTTTTCTATACCGTCATTTTCAACGGCGTCAGTGATGTAATCTGCCATTTCCAAAATTTCCGGGTGGGAAACTTTCATAGCAACTGAAAGTCCGCCAAGCTCAAATAGTTCAACGTCATTGAGTTCGTCACCAAAGTTCATGACATTTTCTACGCCTAAACCCAATTGTTCCAAAACACGTAAAACGCCTACTGCCTTGCTACTAGTTATGGGAACAATATCAGATGAATGCTCGTGCCATCGCACCAGTCGGACATTTTCAGCCAACTTTTCGGGTAAAACAAGCTGTTCTTCATGCTCTGACATGGTCTCCATCTGATAAATATCGTGTGTCAGATGATAATCAGGATCAAGCGGTAATTGACCATAAAAAGGTGCAATTGCAGTTCGCATCGTATCAGACCACCCCGAAGCAACAACTTGGTCAGCACCATAGAAAACATATTCAGATGAAGCAGCCTCTAACCAGTCTACAAGATCTGAGACGACTTTTGGAGGCAGTGCATGCTGATAAATTGCTTGTTCCAACTTGTCGACGACATAAGCACCATTTGCTGTGACCATAAAGTCAGGCTTCAACGCTCTGATTTCGGGCACCACACCGCAAAGATTTCGGCCTGTTGCAATTCCTGTCAAAATACCTTTTTGATGCAAGGTTTCAAACACACGTGGCATCGTTTCAGGCATAAAGCCTGTTTCTTTCACACGAAGCGTATCATCAATATCAAAAAAAATAATTTTAATATCTTTTGCTCTAGCTAGTAATTTTTCCATGTCTATATTATATCATTTTCAGGTAATTTTGTGCTTAATGGCATAAATCGCTGCCTGAGTCCGATCTTCTACTTGTAACTTGGACAGGATATTCGACACATGCGTTTTAACCGTCTTCAGTGAAATATAGAGTTCATCAGCAATTTCTTGATTGGACAAGCCTTTGGCAATCTCTTTGAGCACCTCTGATTCACGTGCGGTCAAATCTTCATATAACTCTGGCTGAGCATGTTTTTTTTCATAAATCTTAGCACGCACACTATCCGAAATCACATCTTGTCCTTCAGCAATTTTGCGAACAGATGCCGCAATTTCATGCGCCTGAGACGTTTTTAAGATATAGCCTTTGACACCCGCTTCAAGCGCTGGGAATATCTTCTCATCATCCAGAAAACTTGTTAAAATCAATATCTTGGCCTCTGGATTTTCAAGTAGAACGGCTTTTGAAGCCGCAATACCATCCATTTCATCCATGACCAAATCCATCAAGATGACATCTGGGCGATGTTGCTTGGCTTTTCGGACACCATCCAAGCCATTGACGGCTTCTGCCACGACTGACAAATCGTCCTGCATATTGAGATAGCTTGAAAGTCCCAGACGTACCATCTGGTGATCATCTACGAGCATAACTGTTATTTTTTCCATTTTTGTTCCTAACTTATTTAACTTTGGGGATGACGATTTTAACGACAGTTCCTGCCCCCGGGGCAGAATTCAGCTCAACTGTGCCACCCAGAGATAGCGTGCGCTCCTTGATATTTTTCAAGCCTTGACTGGCCGTTTTTTCGACCGTTGGGTCAAACCCAATACCATCATCCTTGACCACGAGCACCAAAGTCCCAGCTATTTGACTAAAAGAAATGTGGATATTTTGCGCTTTGGCATGACGTAAGGTATTTGACAACAGTTCTTGTGTCATTCGAAAAATGTTGTTTTCGATATTTTTATCGGCTTTGATTTCAGCGACGTTAGCTGATATTTTCGCTGATATTTTCGCTTGGAGTTCATCTATCAGCGCATTCAATCCTTCAGTCAAGGTCTTATCTGCTAATTCTGATGGGCGTAAATGCAATAACAAGGCTCGCATCTCATCTTGTGCTTCATGCAAAATTTTTAGTGTCAAAGTCGCCTGACTCGTGATTTGATTACTTGTCAGGTTCGGGTTATCAACGACAGAAGATAAAATCATGGTCGCCGCAAATAATTCTTGACTGACTGAATCATGCAGTTCGCGTGAAATCCGAATGCGTTCAGCCTCAACAATCGCTGCCTGCTCAATATTTTGCTTGACAGAGAGGTTTTGCAGCTCTAAAGACATCTCCTGCATTCGCTTGGATAGGCTCTGTAACATCTCGAGGTCTGGGCTTTCATTATTTAGGATTTTATCAACATCCTGCATCAAACTCGATTTCTCCTCGCCATATTGCAACAAAAAGAAACTAGTGTAGACGAGCGTTAAAACTGCGGATACAGTTAAGGTAAGCCAAGTCGTTTTAACATCTAGTAAGTTGATATGCAGCAAGCTCAGCAGCGCCACATTGGCGCCAATGGTGATGAGAAACCATGTGATGAAATTTGCGACAATATTCGGTTTTAATATCATCTTGTCTGACTATCCTTTAACCACTTCAACATTACCGCGACCGACATGAACAGTAATTCGGATGCGTTTATCAGAGCTACCAAATTCATCCGTCATATATCTGACGTGTTCTGTATTTACCTTCGTAATGTCATCAAAAATCTTGACGACACCTGAAAGTGCTGTCACATCAAGCATGACCGCCACATCATCAGGGACGATAATTTTCGTATTCCCTGAGGCTTTCTTTATGGTTAAATCATTACCTGACGATTGAAAAGTCGTGCATCCTAAGTCAATGACATCATTACCAGACAAGCGAGACACAACATTTTCAGATTGATTATCAAAAATACCACGGCGTTCAAAACTGCTTGCTTCAGAATTGCGAGACCTAGCATTGTTCACTGATGTATAAGTCGTGCCAGATGACTTCCAAAAGAGAATCCCCACAATCACTGGAAAGAGCAGAGCTAACCAAGTATAGCCATTTGCCACAAACATAATCAGGGCAACAACACCGAAACCGATGGCAATTTGTTGGAGGATTTTTTGTGTCGTCCAAGAAGTGGCGCGGCTAGAGAGAAAACCTAAGAATGAACCAATCCCTAAGACAATCAAAAAGAAAGGATTTCTAATTAGCGAAATACCTAAGAACACTAGCAATACAATTTCTATGATCACAAAAAGCTTAAATTTTTTCATACTCCTATTTTACCATTTTAGAGCCTAAAAAAATCAGCCATAAGACTGATTTCAATGCTAACCTCTGATGAGGTCTATAACCTTTACTTTAAACTGTAAAAATATTTAACTCATTACTTTATTGAAAACGAAAAACTCTCGTTTATCTTGTCAATGACACAAACAGGATTTCTATTTTATGAAATGAGTTGGATTTATCGAATCCCTAAAGCAATCCGTGCATAACGGCTCATTTTATCAACAGACCATGCTGGATACCAGACCAACTTCACTTCTGTTTCTGTGACTTCTGGGACTTCTTTCATGGCATCGTGAATTTGATCTGTTAAAAGATCAGCAAGCGGACAGCCCATTGTTGTCAGGGTCATTTGAATTTCCGTCCGACCACTATCTTCAAACTCGATGGCGTAAACTAGACCAAGGTTGATAATATCAACCCCTAATTCAGGGTCAATCACGCTTTCAAGCGCTGAGAGGATTCTATCTTTAATTTTTTCAACTTCTTCTGGGGTATAATTTGCCATTTTCGGTCACAAACCTTTCCTTACACTTAATAGCTTTATTCTAACAGAATTTTAGGATTTTGACAAATATGTTTGACTAAGGGCACGGCCGTTTCATAAATTCAATTTAAAATTTATTTTTCTGAATATTTTAAAAGAATATCGAGTTTTTAAAAAGAATAGCATATAAGATTAGCTATTGTTTGAAAATTCAAACAATACATTCAGTAATATTGTCCTTTTTTTGAATATTTTTACGAAAATAATTTGCAAAATATACCAATTAAAAATTTAAATCACTGATTTTTATGTATTTTTCAGAAAAATCAAATTCATGAAACGACCGTGTGACTAAGGGTACTCCTTCTAGCTACTAATGACAAAAATAGTACCAGAATTCTGATACCATTTTCATGATGTTTATTGTGTCACCAAGACGCGTAGGGTTTCATCAATTTTTTCGGCTGTCTTGCGGCCTTCACGAATGCCCCAGATAACTAATGATGGACCACGTTTGGCGTCACCTGTGACATAGACTTTTTCATTGTCCGTCGTATTGTCATCGAAAATTTGATTAATACCGAAGCCTTGGAAAATAGATTGCTCCGCGCCAGTGAAGCCCATGGCAAGGAGGACTAAATCAGCTTTCAGAGTTTCTTCTGTGCCTGCAACTGGCTTGAAGTCTGGACCGACTTGAACTGTATTTATCGCGATTAATTGGCCTCGTTCTGCACCGATAAACTCAGTTGTTGATGTTGCATAGCGGGTCAAGTTGATGTTACCAGCAGCAATAGCTTCTTCCTGACCATAACCTTTACGGTCAACCATTGGATATTCAGGCCATGGATTGGCATCAGTCCGTTGACCGGGGAGCTGAGGTGTGATCTCAAGTTGGGTTACACTTGCGGCACCGAGGCGAATTGCTGTGCCGATACAGTCATTTCCTGTATCACCACCACCGATTACGACAACATTTTTACCTTCAAGAGATTGACGCATTTTTTTGTCGCCATTGGCAAGGACGATTTTCGTGATATCTGTTAAGAAGTCAACCGCAAATTTCACGCCATTGAGTTCACGACCCGGTACTGGTAAGTCACGTGGGACGCTGGCACCTGTCGCTAAAATCACACGATCAAAGTCTGCTTCTAAAGCTTCAAATGAGATGTCACGACCAATTTCAGTGTTGGCAACAAATTCAATCCCAATTTCTGCCATGATGTCGATTCGGCGTTGGACGATATCTTTGTCAAGCTTCATGTTAGGAATCCCATACATCAGCAAGCCACCAAAGCGATCTGAGCGTTCGAATACTGTCACGTGATGTCCTAGTTGGTTCAACCGCCAAGCTGCCGAAAGTCCAGCAGGGCCAGAGCCAACAACGGCAATTCTGAAATCTGTCCGTTCTTTTGGTCGACCACTGTCTGCGACCCAGCCTTGTTCAAAGGCATTGTCAATGATAAAGCGTTCATTGTCGTGAATCGTTACACCGTCGCCGTTGAGACTTTCTGTACAGCCTTTTTCACAGGGTGCAGGACAGACACGCCCTGTCATTTCTGGCAGTGGATTTGTTCGTGATAAGCGGTCAAACGCTTTTTTAAATTCCCCACGGTAAACAAGGTCATTCCACTCAGGAATCAAGTTGTCGTTTGGACAACCTGAGACCGCACGACCACCACCGTAAAATTCACCGGCGTGACAGAAAGGTATCCCACACCCCATACAACGCGCTGCTTGTTCTTGTCTTTCGTCAACGCCAAGCGGGACTTGTAATTCTTCAAAGTCCAAGATACGCTCAGCAACAGAACGGTAAGTATTATCCTTACGTTTATATGTCATAAAGCCAAATGGATCTGCCATCTTATTTGCCCCCTACTTTAATTAATTCAGCCTTTTCAGCTGCAGGTGTCCGCATTGCTTTCTCAAATGTTGCCATTTCAAGTTCGCTTCCGGTCAACCCTGTTTGTGCCAAATGATATTCGATTTCCTTAATTTCATGGAACTCTCTTGGATAAACTTTGACAAATTTATCAACAGCATTGTCCCAATCAGCAAGCAAGGCCTTTGCTTTTTCAGAGTCCGTATAGGTCGCATGATTTTCAACCATTTCTTTCAGGACTTCGTCGCCACGTGTTTGACCGACTTGATATAAATCAACCATTTCCATGTTGACTTTATCCGCAAAATCGCCTTTAGCATCGTAAACATAGGCAACACCACCACTCATACCAGCAGCAAAGTTTTGACCGGTGCTACCAAGAATTACGGCTAAACCACCCGTCATGTATTCACAACCATGTTCGCCGACACCTTCGACAACGACTTTAGCACCTGAGTTCCGGACGCAGAAACGCTCTCCCGCACGACCACGGAAATAGGCTTCCCCACGAACTGCACCAAACAAGGAGACATTACCGACAATCGGAGAGGCTTCAACATTAAAGCCTGCATCAACTGGTGGTTTCACGATAACACGACCACCTGATAGTGATTTGGCGATGTAGTCATTGGCTTCGCCAATCAGCGTGATTTCCATTCCTTGCGTTGCAAAGGATGCAAAAGATTGACCGGCAATACCTGTGTATTCATATTTCAGCAAGCCCGGTTCAAGTTCATAATTCCCATAACGTTCCGCAATCCAGCCAGCCATTCTAGCACCCGCTGTCCGTGTCACATTATTAATCGTTTCTTTAACGGTCACACCTGTACCGCTATCAATGGCAGCTTGGGCAAAGCCATCAAGTTCTCGCCACTGACGTTCTTCGATAAAGGGATCAACCACTTTACGCTCAATCGGCATGGTTGTACCGATAATGCGACTGAAATCAAGCGACTTAGCTTTACCTTTGGCGATAAACTTAGGTTTCAAGACTTCAGCATGACCGATCATGTCGTCTACTGAACGGAAACCAAGGTCTGCCATAATTTCACGCAGTTCTTGCGCTAGGAATTCCATACCATTGACAACGTGTTCTGGCTTGCCAGCAAAATGCGCACGAAGCTCTGGATTTTGTGTTGCCACACCCACTGGACAAGTATTCAATGAGCAAACACGCATCATAACACAGCCGACAGCCACTAAAGCAAGTGAGGCAAATGAATATTCTTCAGCGCCTAAAAGAGCAGCAACCGCGATATCACGACCTGTCATCAATTTTCCATCGGTTTCAAGGGTCATCCGTTGACGTAAGTGATTCATCGTCAAGGTTTGATGCGCTTCAGCAAGTCCCATCTCCCATGGCAAACCAGCATCACGCGCTGAATTCCGTGGCGAGGCACCTGTACCGCCATCATAACCTGAAATCACGACTTTATCCGCACCCGCTTTGACACAACCTGTCGCGATTGTTCCAACACCTGTTGATGAAACAAGTTTGACGTTGATTTTCGCATAAGGATTAATGGCCTTGAGGTCATAAATCAATTGTGCCAAATCTTCGATAGAATAAATATCATGATGTGGTGGTGGGGAAATCAAAGTCACACCCGGCGTTGAGCCACGGATTTCTGCAACCCATGGAAAAGCTTTACCACCCGGTAATTGACCACCTTCGCCCGGTTTCGCACCTTGTGCTAATTTGATTTGTAATTCTTCGGCACTCATCAGGTATTCAGCATTGACACCAAAACGACCTGAGGCAACCTGTTTGATTTTAGAGTTGAGGTTAGTCCCGTCTGCTTGTTTGTGGAAACGCGCCCGATTTTCGCCCCCCTCGCCTGAGTTAGACTTCGCACCAATCGAGTTCATGGCAGCAGCAATCGTTTCATGGGCTTCTTTTGAAAGCGAGCCAAAACTCATCGCCCCTACTTTGAAACGTTTGACGATATTGTCAACAGGTTCAACTTCTGACAAAGCAACGGGTGTGCGATTGCCTTTCAATTCCCAAATATGACGAAGGTTTGACGGTGTGTCATCAGCTTCCAAATCAAGCTCAGCAGAATATGCCTTATACAGGTCATAATCGCCTTGACGGACCGCTTTTTGAAAGTTGTAAATCGTCAAGGGATTAAAGATATGGTGTTCGCCATCTGCCTTGAACTGGAACGAACCGCCTGATGGCAAGATTTCATGACTGCGATGACCGTAAGCAAATTCATAGCGTTCTAGGTATTCTGCTTCGATTTGGTCTAGCGTCAGACCGCTAATCCGTGTCACGGTGCCACGGAAATACTTGTCAACGACAGCATCGGAAAGACCGACAGCTTCAAAAAGCTGCGCGCCTTTATAACCTGAAACAGTCGAAATCCCCATACGGCTCATGACTTTGATAATGCCTTTTTCAGCTGCTTGACGGAATGACTCAGCCTTGTCCGACAAGTTATAATCTTTCAGGGTTTCATAAGCACCGTAAGGATGGATGGCACTCGCACCATAACCTACGATTGTCGCAAAATGATGGACTTCATTGACTTCCGCTGTATCCACAACAATCGAGAACTGACTGCCTTTGCCTTTTTCGACCATGTAGTTGTATAAACCAGATGTCGCAAGCAAGATCGGCATCGGCATGAAACCTTCTTTTTGATCACGATCACTCAGGATAATGATACTAGCACCCTTGTCAACTGCTGCTTCGACTACTTTAAACATATCGACTAAGGCGTGTTCCAAACGGTTTGGTGTGTCTTTGGTCACATCATATAAAGTCGAAATCGTTTGAGCCTGATGTTTTTGATCAGATAGGGCAGCTATTTTTTCAAAGTCTTCTGTCCTTAAAACTGGACTATCGAGTTTGAGCTTGACACAATTTTCATCGTTATCCACGCGCAAATCGCCATCACGACCCAGATAGACTTCTGTCCCGACGACAATTTTTTCACGAATGGCATCAATCGGTGGATTGGTCACTTGGGCAAACTGTTGTTTGAAATACGTAAAGAGAGATTGATTTTTTTGTGATAGCACAGCAAGCGGACTATCATATCCCATGGCAATGACCGGCTCTTGACCATTTTCTGCCATCGGTACAATTACTGTTCTGATAACTTCTTCTGTATAGCCAAAGAGTTTGTGCATGGTTTGACGGTCATCTTCTGAGATAGCATCAAAGGCTGCTTTTTCTGTCAGGTCATCAATATGAAGTAAGTTATTCTCTAACCATTTTTCATAAGGGAATTGCGCGGCGTAATGTTTTTTGACTTCTTCATTACGGAGGATTTTACCGTTGACTGTGTCAACGAGCATTATATTACCCGGACCAAGCACGCCTTTTTCGACAACACGGCTAGGTTCAAAGTCTACGACACCAGACTCTGATGAGCAGACGATGAAGTTATCTTTGGTGATGCTATAACGACTTGGACGCAAACCATTCCGGTCAAGACGGGCACCTACGGTATCTCCATCTGTAAAGACTAACGCTGCTGGACCATCCCACGGTGCCATAAAAGATGAGGTATACTCATAAAACGACGTTAATTCTGGCGACAAGCCAGCCTCTTTACCCCAAGCCTCTGGTATCATCATCAAAAGCGCATGAGGCATCTCACGACCGTTGCGGTAGAGATACTCCATACAGTTTTCGAGTTTGGCTGAGTCGGAGTTTTCTTCATTATAAATCTCGATTTTGTGCGAGGTCATCCAGTTTTCAGCGCCACGCAAGGTGTTGATTTCGCCATTGTGGGCGAGGAAGCGGAAAGGCTGCGCACGATCCCATGACGGGAAGGTGTTAGTTGAGAAACGTGAGTGAGTCAGAGCTATCGTTGATTTGAAGGTGGGGTCTGACAAGTCAGGATAGAATGTCCGGACTTGGAAAGCATGGAGCATGCCTTTGTAAACGATTGTTTTACTTGAAAGTGAGCAGATGAACACCTCAGACGTCGCAAATGTTTTCTCAAGTTTACGACGGAGACGATAAAGTCTATCTTCAAAATCGCGACCACTTTTGCTATCGGTTGGTTTTGATAGGATAAACTGAACAAAGGATGGCATGATAGCTTGCGCACCGGGACCACAGTTGTCAAAATTAAACGGTACATCTCGTGTCATTAAGATTTGATAGCCGTCAGCTTGCATTTCGTTGCTGATTGATTTGCAAAGCGCTGCTTTCTTGTCCGCTGCTTTAGGCAAGAAAAACTGACCCACGGCGTAGTCACCTGAGTTTGGTAATGTGATACTATTTTCTGTTGCAATTTTTGTAAAAAATTCATGTGGCATGGCAAAAAGCGCACCGGCACCATCGCCCGTATCAGGTTCTGCTCCTGTCCCGCCACGGTGATTCATGCGTTCTAAGATTGTCATCGCATAATCAACGAGCTCATGGGTCGGTTTACCATCTATTTGGGCAATGAAGCCCATTCCGCAGGCATCAGACTCAAAAGACTGATCCCACAAAGTTTGCCGTCTAGCTTGTAATTTATCCATTCATTCATCCTCTCACAGATAATGTCAAACATCTTTTACTTCTGTGAAGTTGTCTGACAAAAGATATAGCATTATTCTACCAAAAAAAATTGAAAATGACAAGTGAATTTTCTGAAAATTCATTATTTTTGATACACCTCAAACGGAGACCAAGTAAATTTGGACAAAAGTTGAGAATTCACATCATTAGCCAATCATAAAATAGACAAACTGTATGAATTCAACGTTTCAAAAACGAATTTCATACAGTTTGTCTATTTTTATCTCGCCCTCTTTAAAAAGCCATTCAAACACTAGAAAAGTTGGCGATTTAGTCAATACCCTACTTTCCTATCTTGTGATTATACTTTCTCATTATTTTGCTTGCTGTGACTATGCTTGCTTTGAACATCGTACCTGCTTTGTTTATGCCTGCCTCGATAGCGTCTAAAGCGCATTTTTTTCTGTGTATCCTGTGGTTTCTGATTCTGTTCAGACGCTTGTGCAAGCGCCAAATCCTGAGCGGGTTTTAAGGAACGAACAAATTCTAGTACTTGTTCAAGACTCAGCTCCTCAACAGGTTCTGAATCTTGAACAGGTGCTACTTCCGAAACAAATTCTGCATCCAAAATAGATTCTGCTTCCAAAACAAATTCTGCTTCCGAAACAAATTCTGCTTCCAAAACAAATTCTGCTTCCAAAACAAGTTCTGCTTCCGAAACAAGTTCTGCTTCCGAAACAAGTTCTGCTTCCGAAACAAGTTCTGCTTCCGAAACAAGTTCTGCTTCCGAAACAAGTTCTGCTTCCGAAACAAATTCTGCTTCCGAAACAAATTCTGCTTCCGAAATCGGTGCTGCGGATACAACTGTTTCTGCTATACTTGTTTTCTCAACTGTCTCCTTCACAACACTCTCTTTACCGACCTTCTCTTCATCCGTCACCTTTCTAGGAATCCAATAGCTCAATAGATAGTTAAGCAAAAGTATGATAGCAACATAGATGAGCATATCACGACGACCACTAGATGTCAGATTCTTATCACGAAACTGACCTAAAAACCCGATTTCTTGCCAAGGTACACCTACGGTATGATCATACTTAATACGACCGGCTAAGGTTGAAATACTATTAGCTTTAATAGCCTGTGTCACAGTCGTTGTCTGGCTATTACCGACTTCATCCATGTAGACAAGGGTATCACCTACTTGGATATCTGTGGGTTTGACATGTTTCAAATAGTACAGACTTTTTTTCTGTGCGTTACTCTGATGCGGCGCTGTCACGACCTGCAATTCAAAAGCTGTCGGTAAAATAAACAAACCGATATAGGCAAGGATACTCAAGCCAAAGCCAATGCGTAAAACACGTCTACTCCAAACGGCAAAGCGCTCAAGTTTAGCATGAACCAAAATATCCTCCTATAGATTTGGCAGCTATTGCCAGCCTTTTTAATATTATTTCCGCCTTGATTTGAGCCATCTTCTGTAAACCAATGTCAGCACTGCGAGACCAAATAGGATAGAGCCAAAGGTTACCGCATCCCCAGTCTCTGGCAATAGACCACTTGGCACATCAGTTCTCGGCAAACGTTCTACTGGTGGCTGCTGACTTGATGGTGGCGTCGATGGCGGTGTGCTACTTGACGGCGGTCTTGTGCTTGATGGTGGGGGACTTGTAGATGGTGGTGTTGCTTCCTCATAGTGATTGGTGAAAATAGCCCACTCACTGACTTGACCATCTGGCTGACTGTAGACTGCTGACACAACTTTTAGGGCTTGCCCTTCTTTCTCAATTTTTATCGTTAAGGTGTAAGTTGTGCGATCATAAATATAGCCTGTCAGACTGCCTGTCTTTTCATAGATATGATAGACATATTCTCCAGCCTTATCAAAGTTCAAGGCTTTAAAATTTGCAACACCCGCCCCAGAAATGCTGACGGTTTGTGTTTCCGTCGGTTTTTGATGAATAGATGTCAAGACAAAATCAAATTTTTCATTTTTTTCTGGTAGGTTACCCGTCAGTTTCTTCTCAACTTTTGGTGTCAAACTAGTTGGGTTGACATAGGTATTGAGGATATCATAACCTGTAACCTGACTTTCAAAATGAGGTATCCCGACTTCACGTATCTGATAGTTAATCTCATGACCAGTTGCATCATATTTCGGTGCTTTAAACTGATACAACCATTTGCCATCAGCGCTGACTTGGACGACTTTTTCTTCGATAACTGTGCCAGATTCATCCAGTAACTGAACGGTGATTTTGTCCGGCAGTTGAATCCCTTTCGGTATCGACCAAGTCTTTTCACCTGAGATATCGACTTCTTCTTCGCCAAAATAAGTATTCGTCGCAATCGCTGTGACATCTTGCGTGACTTGGTCTCGACTGTCATTTTCAAAACTCGTGAGTTGATAGCCATCTTTTTCATAATTTGTCTCAATAAGTTGATAGCTAGCACCATAAGGTAGCGTGAATGTCTTACTTTCATCTCCTCGTAGGGTAAAGAGTTGATCTGCTCGACCTGTTATGATGAGCTTAAACTCAAATGTTTTATTGGCATCCGCAGATGAGGGTGCCACCACTTTTTTAATGACGGTAAGTTTTGGTGGCGCTATATTTTCAAATGTCACAACAACTGCTTGTTTTTCATCAGAAATCGTTCCTGATATAGTGCGTGTGGCTGGGTGATAATCTCCAGGGTCGACTTCCTCTACTTGATAGCTTGTCCCCAGTGGTAAAGCTTTAATCATCGCACTAGCACCCGCAGTCAGTTTAATCGTATCACCAGATTTGATGCTCAATACCTGTGTCAGAGTTCCCGTCATGATTATCAGCTCATAAGACTTGTCTGTCGAAAGCGTGACTTTAAAGCTGAAGCTATCTTTGGCGTTGCCTTGACCTGTGACAAGCTTTTGAATGACTAAATCACCTTTGTCATCTGGAGATATCGCTTTAAAATTATTGGTAACGACATGGCTTGCAATTTTACCGGTGATAATCGTGCCTTGAATGGTCGAAAAGTCCGTCACATAATCAGCGTATGGTGTCTCGGTTACCGTATAGGTAACACCATTTGGGAGGTCAGCGAAATAAGCTGTTTCATCCGCTTTTAAGTAGAACTGGTCTTTATCCGTCAGTTTGACTTGTTTATCTCCGATATAAGGGTGGTACTGCTTGCCATCACTAAATTTAATGGTAAATTCATAGGCTCTACCGTCTTGGTCTGCCGTCGCATTGGTCACACGCTTGGTGATTTTTAAGCCACCGATTGCCTTTAAATTGGTAAAGTGGACGATTTGTGGTTTTCCTGATAAATCACCTACTGTATTTGTGCCTTGAGAACTATAACCTGGTGCATTGTCCTCAATTACCTCATAATGGATTGTTCGCGGTAAAGATTTAAAAATCGCCTGTTGTCCATGTTTGAGGGTCAACTTCTCGCCACTTTTAATCGTATAGCTCACATTATCTATGGTATAGGTAAAACTATCCGTCACAGATTGACCATTTTGCGTGAAATTGACGGTAAAGTAGAACTCTCGTGCTTTATCCGCTTCGGATAAGGTAAGACCATCTGGTGGTAAAACTTGTTTTTGAATTGTCAAATCTGCTGTCAACAGGGCATTGTAGACATCAAGATAGATATGTTCGCCTTCACTCCCTTTGATTTCAAAAGGAAATCGTGTGATTTTTTTACCATTTTCATCTGCCAAAAAATCATAGTCAAATGGCGGTCTCACTTCTTCAAAATAATACTTGCCTACGGTCAAATTATCCAGAAAAATCTCACCATTTTGATCAGTGTGATAGTCTAAACCGATTTGTGTCGGCTTGTCGGGCTGAGCAGGATTTTCTTTAAAAAGTCTAAAGGTAACATCTGGCAGAAGTGTCTGCGTTTTCTCCCCTTTTTCGTCTAGCGCATATTTCCGTAAGGTCACGCTCGACTGGCTATCTTTCGTTTCAGACTCAAAGGTCTTATGTTGCGTCGCATTTTGCCATGCAAAAACAGCACCTAAACCCAGTAGGAAAAAGCATGTCAGACTTGTTATGACCCAAATAAGATGACGCTTCTTCATCCTGTGACTTCCTTTCCTTCTGGCGTTTTAACTGCTAATTCTCGTATAAAATGTAAAAGTATTGCGACCGCAAATACGATAATTAAATAAATCGGTTGGCTTTGAAGTGTAGCCCCTAAATAACCTAGATTTGGGATGACTAATCTCACTTTTCCGATGATATTGTCAGCGTAGACTGGTTCTTCGTCTACTTTGGGATTATTGACACCCTTGGTTGTCAAAATCGTTTTCCCTTCCTTATCTTTTCCAATCGCAACCACTCTGTGGGTGACACGGGTTTTCTCATTTTTATAAAAAACTAAGTCATCTCCCTGTTTGATTGCCTCTATCGGTAAAGCACGTGCAATCACGACAGAGCCAATCGGCTCCACAGTAGCCATACTCCCTGTTTTGACCATAAAAACAGAGAAGCCTGCGACTTTTGTAACGGTATTATCTTTCTTTGTTAAGGATAAGGCGACTAAACCAAGCGAAAAGACAATCACGATAATCAAGAGGATATCAACCATTTCTTTAAGGACTTTTGACATGACTATTTTCTTATCCTTTCTGTGATTTTATTCCCTGAAAGATAATCACAGAAACTTGACCTACGCTTACGCTTCGTCCAATCGCATCATTCGCGAACGGTGTCCGCTCAAAGGCTTTCTGTGATGTCTTCCCTGATTATTTCTGTGCTTGCCAAGCTTGTCGCAGTTGTGCTGGTAAGTCGTTCCAAGTGCTTGATTTGTTTAGCTCTGCTTGATTGATGGCATCTAAATCTGCATGAATGGCATAGTAGAGGAGCTGACCTTGGGGTTTATATTTCAAGGTGGTCGTTTCAAGAAGGTTGGCAGTGGTCGCTCTGACTGGTAGGATTTCCCCCCAGTAAACCCAGCCGTTGGTGTTGCCTGTATCGACAATCCACTTTTTAACTGGTTTGGCATCGTAGTCAGTGACCCACTGGGCTAAGGAAATCACATCCTTAGAAAAACCGAGCATCACATAAGTTTCAAACGCTTGACTGATGCCCAAAGGGGTCAAGTCACTTTCAAAAAGGTGTGTGGTATAAGCATCCTCACCATGACTTACCTCATGGTGTTTATCAACGGCATCTTGTTTGGCGTTGGCGACACCTGGGATGAGCGAAGTCGGCGCAGATGTTTGTGTACTTAAGACGAGACGTTCACTGTGCCAACCTGTAGGTTGCGTGGCATTCACCGCCAAATACCAATAGCCAGAAAAATCAGCACCCTGTGCGTTGACATCCGCCTCAGTCTTGATTTGTTCTGGCGTCACTTCGTCTTGCAAGGCTTTTCCCGTGACAAAATCAAGCGCCTCTTTTTCAGTTTTAAAATGTATCAGTTTGTTTGAGTTATCTTGTAAGTACCGTTTGTCTGAGTACTGCTTGGCTTGTGTCGCAAACTCTAAAAACTCATCTAGGTTTAAACGGATATAGAGTGGCTCAAACTGAGTGGTTGCAGGGATGGGATTTTCCACCGCATTTTTAACGCGAATCTCGCGTTTCAAGGTCTGATTCACCTGCCAGTTTTTTGGCGTTTTATCCTCAGTTTCACCGATCAGGAACACCTCTCGGTCAATTTCAGTCGTTTTGAACTCGTTTGTTTTATGTTGGGTCTGGTCATGATAGCCATATGTCCCACTTAAGGTAATCAGTAGCCCTAAGACTGAAACAACTGTTGTCGCAAACAATGCCGGACGACCAGATCGTTTCAAAGTTATCTTTTTTGTCACTGGTAACTCATGCTTTCCTTTGCGCTGCATAGCTTGTTTCCTTTCGTATGGATTGTGAAACTTTTTGACAATTAAGATTTTCGTTTCCAAACTCTTGTTTGTTTTGACGACTCATTACTATTTTATCATATTATACTTACTTTGCAAAACATCTAGATGCTTATTTTGTCATATCCTCTAACTTGCTGCTTAAGCCTAGAGTTCTATTGCAAAATAAGTCAATCAACCTCATTAGAAAAACGCCTAGCTAAAACAGACAGATGGTGTTTCTAGCCATGTCTATTTTAACAGGAATCATTCACAACTAGGTAAGCCTTTTATCAGTGAAGTTACTCTCTACTTATCTCAAGCAATCACGCTAGTCTATGAAGCAAGTGCCTATCACAGCACTTGCCACTAAATTTTTTAATTCTCTAGTAGTCCTTTGTCTCAATCCGCTCAGTTTTACTTAATCAACTGACAGATATAGAGCGGGACGGACAGAAAGAGTTTCGTATACATCTGTGGAGTAGGTGTAGGTAAGATAATCATTGCGGATATCGCCGTCAAGGACATTTCCTGCTGCACTAGTATTACTACCTGGTGATCGAAGCCAAAAAGAATTTAAATTTGTACCACTGAAATCTAAGAGTGTGACATAATGATCACTTAGAGTTTTTGGCACACCAATAGCCCCGTGGATATCTCCATAGTTCAAGGCAAAAGCTTGCTTCTTCCCACTACCCACTGTTGTTTCAAAGCGTGCATCTTGATAAAATTTGCCGTAGTCTTCTTCATCAATAGTACTGAAATCCCAGTCAAAATACACATCTACATCACCATCTTCGTTATGATTCTCATATGCATTACCTTCGAATCCTGGACCTGTGTAAGTTTTCCATGTTGGTGTGTTGAGAGCCACAGGCTGCACCGCAGCAGTATAATTCGTTAGTTTTTGATTATAATAGGCATCAATGATTGCTTTCACACGTGAACGGCTATAGCCATCATCATCAGGTCCGTCAAAGAAGTATTTTTCACCATCAAAAGCAATTTTACTTGTTTGAAGCTGATAGTTGATCCGTAACGCATTATCTTCGCTGTGTTCGACATAATAACCGGCGGTTTCAACATTAAAACCTAAGCCTGTCACTTCATCTTCCGTCAAAGCTGAAAACTTGATAACTAAACGATTTTTCCCCATCTCTTTTGTATTGACAACACGCCAGATGGCATCGTTCCAGATGAACTCTTGATCGGTTGGCTGAGCCGCATCTGCTTTTTTTGTTGCGTTCAATTTTTTATAATAAACGGCATAGAG
>NZ_BAAGGP010000064.1:0-17409 GCF_054658615.1 Pseudolactococcus yaeyamensis | reverse complement strand
CTAGCCGTTTTGAAGGATTTGGAAATGCGTAAAAAGAAGATGAGCATTCGTCTCAAACGTTTTTCGTTATCAATGACTTTTCCAGATTATTTGGCACAGTTGTTTTCAATGTGAGAGCTGTTATTTTAAAAACGCGCTTTACATTTTGGGATTGGGAGAGAGAGTCATGCGTTTGTCGTGTTACAATAGTTGAGCAGTTGAATTATTATCAGTTACTAAAATAGTTGACCGCTGGAAAAAGAGTCCAAAATTCAGCACATTTATCATGGACATTTGAAGTTACCACGATATAGTCCAAACAGTGTTAAAAAACAAAGTATAAGCAATTAACAGATTGTCGTATGGGACAGGTATCAAAGAGAGGTTGTTTGTCACCCTCTGACACTTTCGCAAGGCATATTTTGGGGGTTAATAAGAGCTAAACTGTCTGCTAGTATGGGCTATTGTTGTCCTAAACGTTATTTTAATTAAAAATTGCATTTTTTTGAAAAAAAAGGTGTAAAAGTTCTTGAAAACCTTTTCATAAAGTGATAAAATGGATAGGAATGAAATGAAAATATTATTTTCATGAAAAAGACACAACACAAATAAGGAGTATGTCATAATGGAAAGTGAAACAATTACAATATACGATGTCGCGCGTGAAGCGGGTGTCTCGATGGCAACGGTCAGCCGTGTTGTCAATGGCAATCAAAATGTAAAAGAAACAACACGTCGTAAAGTTTTAGACGTTATTGAACGTCTGGACTATCGCCCAAATGCTGTGGCGCGTGGTCTGGCCTCTAAGAAAACAACGACGGTTGGTGTGGTGATACCCGACATTGCCAATAGCTATTTTGCGAGTTTGGCGCGTGGGATTGACGATATTGCGACCATGTATAAATATAATATCGTTATCGCGAATTCGGATGGCGAAGATGGTAAGGAGATTAACGTGGTTAATACCTTGCTTGCCAAGCAGGTTGATGGTCTGGTTTTCCTTGCGCATAACCTTTCTGATAAGATCCGTGCTGAATTTTCACGGACGCGTACGCCAATCGTGTTAGCGGGTGCAGTTGATTCAGAAGATCAAATTCCGTCTGTTAATATTGACTATACGGTTGCGACTAAGGAAGTGACTTTAGAGCTTGCGAAAAATAATCAAAAAATTGCGCTCGTTGCGGGGCCGATGGTCAATGCCATTAATGGCAAGGAACGTTTGAACGGCTACCAAGAAGGTTTGGCCGAGTCCGGCTTGACTTTTTCTGAGGGCCTTGTCTTTGAGACAACTTACAGCTATACCGCTGGTTTGAAACTGGCGGAACGGGTCAAGGCATCAGGTGCGACTGCAGCTGTTGTAACGGATGATGAAGTAGCCGTTGGCTTGTTAAACGGTTTGATCAACAGTGGCCTGAATGTACCAGAGGATTTTGAAATCATCACAGCCAATAACTCAGTTATCACAGAATTCACACGCCCAACGCTCTCGTCTATCGAGCAACCTTTATATGATTTAGGTGCGGTGTCAATGCGTCTCTTGACTAAAATGATGAGTAAAGAGGAGGTAGATGGCAAGCGCGTGATTTTACCACATGGTTTTGTCAAACGTGGGTCAAGTAAATAAAGTAAGCTCAGAAAGCTAGAATAAAAGCTTTGTGAAAATAGGGCTCTGACTGATACTCGATTAACATCGAAAATTGGCTCAGAGCTTTTTTGTCACTTTTTGATAGATTATGAAGCAGTTTAATGGTAAGCAACTTGTTGATTTTGTGTGAAATTGGTATTCTTTTGTCAAAACAATACGAAATTAGTAAGAAAAGTCACGATTTTGTGCGAAAAATGTCTGATCATATTTATAAAATTGAAAGAAAAACGACTGATACTCGTGTTATAATATATAGAAAGTGCTTTATTTCGTCTCTTAATTTACCATAGATTGACAGAGGTTATCATGTCTAAAAAAGTCACACTTTCGACACTCGTCGTTTTAAATTTTATCATTTACATTTCTCTCGGCTTGCCAGATTCAATTCTCGGAAGTGCTTGGCCAAGTATGCGCCTGAGCTATGCCATGGGTGCTAGTCAAGTCAGCTATTTAACAACGCTGATGCTGCTTTTTTCGTTTTTCTCTAGCATGATCTACACTAAAATTGTCAACTACTTAACAGTCGCCCAAGTTATCTTAACTAGCATGCTTTGTGTGATTATTGGTTTAATATTAATGATTGTAACCTCAAATCTGACTGTCCTTTTTCTCGCTACCCCCTTCATGGGAATTGGTCAAGGCGCAATCGATGTGACGGTTAATCACTTTGCAGCCAAACATTTACCTAGCTCGCTTATGAGCCTTCTCCATGGTTTTTATGGTGTAGGTGTCAGCATGAGCGCTGCCATTCTAACCTTTTTCCTCTCCACTTTTTCAAGCTGGCGTTTTGCGATTGGTGCAATTGCCCTATTTGAAATTTTGATTTTACTGCTGATTTTTGTCTATCGGAGTCACTTTGCTGAACGAGATGATACCTCATCTGATAAGGCGCTCAAGTCTGAAAAAATTTTAAGTCAGAAATTTAAACTCAGCTATCTGATTAACCCCATTTTTTATTTCTTTTATGCTGTAGAAGCGGTCATGGGCATTTTCCTAGCGACCTACTACGTTGAAAATTTCCAAGTCAATAGTGCTCAGGCAGCATTTTTTACCACACTATTTTGGCTAGGCTTAATGGTGGGCCGATTCGTCACCGGTGCCCTAACGCGCTTTATGCAAGATAAAACAATTATCTACAGCCACTTAGGGTTACTCATATTGATGAGCTTTACTCTCTTTCTACCGCCAGGCCTTTATACAATGGGGACAGTTTTCTTGTTAGGATTGGCGATGGCGCCACTTTATCCACTGATGATGATGTTACCCAATCAAATGTATCCAGAGCTAATAGCTCAAAGGGTTATCTCTTATAATGTCGGATTTTGTATGCTAGGGATACTCGTTTTTCCACTGTTATTTGGTGTTTTATTTAAGATTTTGAGTTTTAGTATTTTTCCAAGTTTGATTCTTGTCTTAACAGTGATTCTATCTGGTTTAGTTCTTTTGATTTTTAAACAAGAGAAAAAATAACTTTGACTAGCTATTTTTTTGATAATCTATTTTTACTTTTATCGAAATAGTGGTATAATCTATTTAGAGATAAAACGAAATAGAAAGGAAGTGACAGCTGATGAGTTTACAAGTGACCCTCAAGGCAATTTCAAATCCAGTTCGTCGAGATATTTTGACACTATTAAAAACAGGTCGATTATCTGCCGGTGAGATTAGTGATCAATTTGCCTTGAGCAGTGCCACGATTTCAAATCATTTAAAACAGCTAAAGTCTGCTGATTTGATTCGTGAGAGCAAATATAAGAATTTTATCTATTATGAACTCAATCTCAGCGTATTTGAAGAAACCATGCTCTGGTTGAAAAGTTTTACAGGAGAAGACATTTAGTGGAGATAATTCGTGAAGTGAATTCGCAGATAGGAGAGACAAATGAAACTAAAAAAAATGTTATGGCCGACACTAGTTGGTTTACTGCCGATTGTTATGGGATTAGCTGTTTATTCAAAATTGCCAGAGAAAATGCCGATTCACTGGGGACTAGATGGTGAATCTAATGGTTATGCGACGAGATTGGTGGGGGGTCTTCTTATTCCTCTTATCATGATTGTGACTAATATCATCGTTCAATTTAGTTTACAAATAGCCAACACTACAAATGATAAACTGGCAAGGGTGATGACTTGGTTACTTCCTGCGCTTTCTTTAATAATCCAGTTCTTGGTATTGGCTGAGTCGCTCGGTTATCATTTAGACATTGCCTTGATTACTATGGTGACTGTTGGGATTATCTTTATTCTCATAGGAAATTATATCCCTAAAACATCACAAAATAGCGTTGCTGGTTTCCGTTTTCCTACGACCATGAGCAATCCAGATAACTGGCAAAAAACTAATCGAATAGGCGCTATCATGTTAGTCATATCAGGTCTTATCATGATTATAGGAGGAATTGTTAGTACTTGGTATCCAATGGTTGCTGTTTTAACATTTGTTGTGAGTCTAATATTGATTGTCTTAGTACCGTTATGTTATTCAATCAGACTAGCTCGTAAATCATGATTGAATGGCGTGCTAGTATCAAAATGAGGCTGGGACAAAAGTCAGAAATTCCTTATTTTTGACAAATTTTGAAACTGAAAAACCACATGAAATCAACGTTCCTAGAAACGAATTTCATGCGGTTTTCGTATTTCTGAGACTTTTGTCCCAGTCTCTTTTTTCGTATTGTTCGCTGAATGAATTTGAGTTTCTCACGAAAAATAACTTATTTTTACCGATTTCGTATTGTTTTGGCAAAAGAATTCCAATTTCGCACAAAAACGGCACTTTTCTTACCATTTTCGTATTGTTTTGCCAAAACAATGCGAAATCGGTAGGATTTTCAATGAACAATAATGTTGTCTTAACTTTTTTGCGAAAATAGCACAGAAATAGGCTATGGAGATTTTTGTCCCAGCCTCATTTTTTTGTTTTTAGGGTATATTTATACTTGACATAATACTATTTATGGTATAGTATTATGGTATATAGTAAATAGTATAGGAGGGTATGTCATATGACGATTCAAATACCAACTGCTTTACTGGATGGGAGCGTGCTTGCGATTCTTGACAGTCAAGATATGTATGGCTATCTCTTGACCAAAGAAATTCAAAAACACGTCAATGTGTCAGAGTCCACCATGTATCCTGTCCTGCGCCGTCTACAAAAAAATGGCGACCTAATCACTTACGACGAAGCGTTTGAGGGACGCATGAGGCGGTATTATCAGATTACACCATTGGGACAAAAGCATTTGCTAGAGATTAAGCAGGAGTGGCACACTTTTTCGGCAGGAATTAGTGAGATTTTAGGAGGTACAGCATGAGTTATTTACAGGATTTAGAGGCTAATTTGAAGTCCTTACCCAAGGCTGAAATCAAAGAAGCCATGTGCTATTATGAGCAGTATTTCTATGAAGGCCAGCTGACGGATGGTCAGGCCGTGTCAAAATTTGGCACACCCAAAAATCTAGCACGTCGTCTGGTTGCGGACTACTACATGGACGAGGCGCGTGATGTGCCAGAAGAAAATCAAAAATCGCCACTTGGGCTGGCTAAGATTATCACCTTAGCCCTGCTTGCCTCACCGATTTTGATTCCTGTTGCAATTACAATTATCGCACTGATTTTCGCTATTGTGGTAACCTTCGCAGCACTTGCTTTTTCACTGGTCATGATTCTACTATCCGTTGCCTTTGCGGCAGTTATCTGCGTGATTGGCGGCATTCTCATCTTGACCCAATCTGTTCTAGGCGGTCTATTTTACATTGCAGTAGGTATCGCCGTAATTGGTGGCTTCATCCTACTTTGGCCTATCGTCATGTCCATGGTTAAAGGCTTAAAGCGTTGGGTGTTCGTGATGATTCGTTGGATAGGAAAGAAAACTGTAGGTAGAAGGGGGGGGGGGCAAGATGACGTATAAAAGAAAAAAAATTATTGGTGCACTGTTACTCACTGTAGGGACGTTAGCGGCTACTGTGATTTGGCAGTTTGAAAAACCAGGCAGCCTTGTCTGGGACAATGGTTTTAAATACCAGACCATGCTAAACAAGATAGGTAAGACTTATCAGCATGAGATACCTACAGAACAATCGAAAATTACAAAACTTGAGATTGATGTTAAAGATGCGACTGTTGAATTTATCAAAGGTGATAAATTTGCGGTAACAACTTATATCTTGTCTGCCAAAGATGATACTAAAGTCAGTTTTGATGCAGGTCAATTGACAGTTAAAGCTAACGGAGACGGACGTAATGCTTCAAATGTTGATTTTGTCACTGGAGACAACAAAATTGTTATCACAATACCCAAGACAAGGCATCTGTCAACTATCGTTGCTAAAAGTAGCAATGGTGACTTGGATTTTGAGAACATTGCCATTAAAAATGCAACAATTACAGCAACGAATGGGGATATCAAGGTTGAGAAATCTGAGTTTGACAATTTAACTGCGATCAATCAAAATGGTGAAATTAAGGTAAAACAGACAAGGATAGCGCTTGGCGGGAAAATTACGAATCAAAATGGCGATATCGAGATTAAAAAAAGTCACTTACCGAAATTTTATGTCGAGGGAAAATGGGGTGAAAAGGATATTGAGACGAGCCATGATTTGAAACAATCTAGTCAAAGTCAAGCTAAATTAGTGGTGTCGAATAAAAATGGGGATATTGAAATCGATTAAAAATATAAAATGTTTGGATTCAAGCCAAGCATTTTTTGATTTCAGCATCAAAATTTCGGCTAATTCTTGAAAAATAAGATGGGCTATGTTAAGGTTAAACTAATAGTGCCATTGAGCTATGAGAAATAGTTTGAGAAGGCTTAGTGAAAGGAAGTTAGCAAATGAGCGTCACAATGAAAGATGTTGCAGCATTAGCAGGTGTTGGTGTTGGCACTGTTTCACGGATGATTAATGGCGTTGCAGTCAAAGATGTGACACGGCATAAAGTAGAAGCCGCCATCAAAGCTTTAGATTATGAGCCAGATGCAGCAGCAAGAGCTTTTAAAACCAATCGTAGTCGAACGATTGCCTTGATTTTACCAACGATTTGGCACCCTTTTTTCTCTGAGTTTGCTTACCATGTTGAGGAAAGTTTAAGTGGACATGGCTATAAACTTTATTTATGTAATGCGGATGGTGATCCAGAAAAAGAGCATGACTATATCCAGATGGTCAAGCAGAGTAAAGTGGATGGGATTATCGGGATTACTTATTCGGATATTGATAAATTTATTTCGTCAAACTTGCCTTTTGTCAGTATCGACCGACATTTCTCGGAAGAAGTCAGTTATGTCACAGCAGATAACTTTGGTGGCGGCGAATTAGCTGCGGAAGAATTGCAAAAAAGAGGCTGTCAAAAGCTGATTTATATCGGTGGGATTAATCCCTATCCCAATGAAACAACCTTGCGTGGCGATGGATTTGAGGCTTATTGCCGGGCAAAAGGTATCGACTTTGATATTTTGAGACTTCCAGAGCCAATTGCAGATTTAACCACACCTATGTCAGATTTTTTAAAGAAAAATGCCGATTTTGATGGTGTTTTCTGTGTCAATGATGCCATGGGAATGGACGTTATGACAGTGCTCAAAAAATTTGGAAAAGAAGTTTTAAGAGATTATCAACTCATAGGATTTGATGGCACACGAATAGAAAGGAATCGAAATTACTTAGTCTCAACGATTGTGCAACCTAAAAAAGAAATGGCAGAAGCTGCAGTAGATTTAATCTTGAAAAAAGTAGCGGGTTTTGAAACTGAAAATCGCGTTATTTTACCTACTTATTTTGAACCTTCTGGAACGACAAAAGACATTTGATGTGTCTTTTGACTAGCATTTAACTAGGTTTTTCTGCTAGGTATTTAAAATCAATTATAACTTAAAAATAATAATTATTAATTATTAATAAGTTATTTTATAAAAAATAATCAAATAGGACTTGACAGTAAGCGTTTACAATGCTAAAATGAATTCCTGAATTGAAACGTTTCCAAAACGGCGTTTCAATTATTTAAAACACAAAAACGGAAACGTTTCCCAAAAATGGAGGGTATCACATGAAAAGACAAACGGTCAAGAAAACAATTAGTCTGTTAGCAGTCGCATTACTTGTAGGTACAGCACTGACAGGCTGTGGCAAATCAACTAGCAAGACCAGTCAAGGCAATGATAAAGCCGTGACATTGTGGGTCAATTGTTCAGATGAAACACCTGAAGGTAAGGCTTGGGATGAAATTGGTGATAAATTCAATGCTGAAAATGACAAAGGCTATCAAGTCAAAATTGAATACATTCCAAGAAGTGGCTCAGGTGGCGGCTATGAAGATAAGGTCAATGCAGCGATTACGACCAATACGTTGCCAGACATTATTTCTTTAGATGGTCCCAATACTGCGGCCTACGCTTCTTCAAAAGTTATTGCGCCATTGGATGACTATTTAGCGGATGCCAACATGGATGATGTGTTAGATTCCATTAAACAACAAGGCACTTACGATGGTAAATTCTATGCTTTTGGCTTCTCAGAGTCTAGTGTTGGTGTTTATTATAATAAAAAAATGTTCCAAGAAGCTGGTATTGATCTCACGACACTGCCAACACTTGAAAAACCATGGACTTGGACAGAATTCCAAGAGATTTGTGCGACAATTAAAGACAAATTCAAGTCACCAGCGATTGACATTCAATTGGCCAATGCAGATGAAATGTTGACCTATGCCTATACACCATTTATTTGGTCAAATGGTGGTGACATTGTGAATGAAAGTGGTACAAAAGCTGAAGGTTACTTCAATGCTAAGAAAAGTGTTGAAGGTCTACAATTCATTCAAGATTTAGTCAAAAATGGATATACGACGAATACACCAGTGAAAAAAGGTTTTGAAACAGGCAAGTATGCCATGTTATTAAGTGGTTCATGGACAATGGTTGATCTGGCTGCTAACTATAAAGATATTGACTACGGTATTTTGCCTTATCCAGTTTCAGATACAACCAAAAAACTCGTTTCACCAACTGGTAGCTGGGAATTAGCCATGTCTCAAGCAACTAAGAAAAAAGACGCAGCAGCAGCCTTTATCCTTTATGCTACAAATACAGAGTCAAGCAAAATCATGAGTCTAGGCAATCAAGTCTTGCCAATTCGCAAATCAACAGCTGAATTAATCAAAAATGATATTCCTGAAGGCATGAAATTCTTGATGGAACAAAACCAACTATCAGGTCATGCCCGTCCAGTCGTTGTGGCTTATCCACAAGTGTCACGAGCTTTCCAACAAGCAGCAGCAGATGCTGGCTATTTTAAAGAGAATCCAGATGTTCAAAAAGTTGCTGATGCACGAGCAGTTGAAATGCAAGCAGCGATTGATAAAGCTAAAAAATAAGATAAAGTCGGTTGTAACATGGTTTACGCCTTACTTTATCTCAAAAAACAAAAGTAGGACGTGCTTTTAGGAGAAGATAGTCCCTAGCTATGGCGTGTGGCAATCTTGCTGTAAAATAGCATCGTGTAGGAACCCTATTATCATCATTAATTTTGACTTGCACGATGCTTGCCTGTTTGTGGCATGATGACTGAGAGACTTGTATCTGGATTTAGGAGTAGTTTAATGAACAAAAAATCGACATTAAAAGAGAATCTGATAGGCTATGGTTTTATGTCGCCAGCCTTGATATTACTAGGGGTTTTTCTAGTCATCCCTATATTTATGGTAGTCTATTATTCATTCACGGACTATTATTTGTTAACACCAGACCAACGACAATTTGTCGGATTATCAAATTTCGTTCAATTATTTAAGGATCCAATTTTTATCAAATCAATCTTTAATACCTTGAAATTTGTAGTTTGGATTATTCCTGTTCAGTTAGGTGCGTCACTCGGACTGGCTTTGATCGTCAACAAAGCAAGAAAAGGCAATATCTTCTTCAAAGTGGCATTCTTTGCACCCGTTGTCATGTCTTTAGTAGTCATTTCAATCCTCTGGCTCTATTTGCTCAATCCAAATGATGGCTTAATCAACACGCTTTTAATGAAGATTGGCATTGACGCTCAGCCATTTTTGACAAGTCCGAAACAAGCCATGTACACCATTGTTTTCGTTTCTGCTTGGCAAGGGGCAGGTTATCAGATGTTACTGCTTTTAGGTGGCATGCAAAATATTCCGCAAGATGTGTATGAAGCTGCTGAACTTGATGGCTTTAATAAATTTCAACAATTTATCTATATTACAATGCCCTTGTTGAAACCTACAGCGCTCTTTGTTTTATTGACAACTTTGATTTCAGCCTTTAAACTCATTGTTCAGCCAATGGTCATGACCCAAGGCGGACCAATGAATTCAACGATGACGATGGTCTATTATATTTACCAAACAGGTTTCACGGATAGAATGGTTGGTTATTCAAGTTCCATCGCCTTAATCTTTACGACGATGATAGGCATGATTTCAATCGCACAGCGTAAACTGATGAAGGAGGATAACTGAGATGAAAAAAATGCTAAAAATAATAAAAGCCATGACAATTTTAGAATACGGTTTACTCTTGCTTTTAGCAGCCCTCTTCATTTTCCCCATGTTGTGGATGGTTGTGTCTTCTATGAAACCTGAGGCAAGTGTTTTCAAAGATTTGTATAGTCTGCGTGCTTTTTTACCCAGTCAGAATCCTAGTAATTGGTTCAAAACTTATGCAGAAGTTATCGACCGTTTCAGTGTTGGGACTTATCTTTTCAATAGTATTTTCTACGGCTTGAGTTTCGCTGCCTGTTCGATTTTAATCAATTCATTAGCAGGTTTTGCATTTGCTAAAATCAATTTTTCAGGTAAGAAAATCATTTTTGGCATGATGCTTGCACTGCTAATCGTTCCTGTCGAAACAGTCTTAATCCCTCAGTTTACGATTATGAATGGTTTGGGCTTAATTAATACACGTTTAGCGGTGATTTTACCGGGTATCGCCAGTGTTTTCAATATTTATCTGTTCAGAAATTTTTTCATTGCGATTCCAGAAGAAATCATCGAATCTGCGAGAATTGATGGGGCGAGTATTGTCAAAATTTTCTTTAGGATCATGTTACCTATGTCTAAGCCAGCCATTGCAACGGTTGGGGTGCTATCATTTATCGGGAGTTGGAATGATTATATCTGGCCACTGATGGTGCTGACAGATAAAAGTAAATTTTCAATGCAGGTTGCTATTACGACGATTAACACGACACAACCAGTTTATATCAATCAAGTCATGGCAGTCTTGACCATTTCAACCATTCCACTGATTATCATTTATGTTGTGGCACAAAAATATATCTTGCAAGGGCTTGGTGGCTCTGGCACAGGTATCAAATAAAATTGCGATTAAGTTAGCTGAAAGTTCAAATATGAGGGGAAAGAATGACACAAAAAGTTGATTTAGCCAATCAGTTTATTGCTGAGAATGCTAAGAAAGTAAACCCAATTTACCGACATCATTATCATTTGATGGCACCAATTGGTTGGATTAATGATCCTAATGGTTTCATCTATTATCAGGGCGCCTATCATTTGTTTTATCAATACTATCCCTATGCTAGTCAGTGGGGACCGATGCACTGGGGGCATGCCAAGTCTGAGGATTTAGTACACTGGGAACATTTGCCTGTAGCGCTTGCGCCAGATGAAGCTTATGATGCCAATGGTTGCTATTCAGGTAGTGCGATTGCGCATGAGGATAAACTTTATTTGATTTATACGGGACATGTCGAACAGGACGGCGTGCGACGGGAAGTCCAATGTTTAGCGGTGTCAGAAGATGGTAACCATTTCGAAAAATATCACCATAATCCGATTATCTCGGAAGCACAACTTGAAGGGGTAGACGCAGATATTGCTGATTTTCGAGATCCGAAAATTTTCGAGCGTGAAGGTCAGTTTTACTGTATCGTTGCCTCTAAAACATCTGAAGATTTAGGACAGATTTTGCTTTTCAAATCAGATGATTTGAAAAACTGGACATTTTTCTCCACTTTACTCACTGGAGAAACCAAACATGGCACCATGTGGGAATGTCCTGACCTGTTTCATTTAGACGGCAAGGATGTCCTCATCCTGTCACCCATTGCCATGCCAATCGATGGTTTTGCCTATGAAAACCTCAATTCAACGCTTGCTTTTATAGGTGAAGTTGATTGGACAAAGGGCCATTTCAAGGTAGAAAATGAGCAAGAGATTGATGGCGGCTTAGATTTTTATGCCCCACAAACTTGTCAAGGTCCTGACGGCAAGCGAATCATGGTCGCATGGATGCAGATGTGGCAACGAACTTTGCCAACGGATGAAAAAGGTCATCTCTGGGCTGGTGCCATGACTTTACCACGAGAACTGTCAGTAGACAAGCTGCAGTTAGTGCAAAGACCTGTACCTGTAAAATTGCAACCCAAAACACAAACGATTGTGGTATCAAATGCTATCCCACTGTCATGTCGTGATGTCATAACAGACAGTTGCTATCTTAAATTTGAACTCGATATGTCAAATGCCTCACAAGTTTTGATAGCGCTTTTGAAATCAGAAAAATCAGCCTTAAGGTTGTCTTTTGATGTTGACACACAGGTCTTGACTTTTGATAGAACAGATTTTGGCTTGCCACTGGTTGGACAGGAGCAATCGCCCTTAAATAAACGTCAGATTAACTTATCTCTTGCTGATTCTGAGCGGTTAATCATCGAAATTTATAAAGACACCTCATCAATCGAAATCTTCTTAAATGGTGGTGTGACAATTACCTCAACTTACTATGAGATAGAAAAAAATCCTGAACTTGTCATCTCTGCTGATGGCGCATTATCTGGTAGGATGACCTATTCTGAAATTAAATAGTCAGGGCGAAAAAATATTAAGTGAAAGCTTAATATTTTTTTATTGAAAAATCTTTCAAAAATTGAAAGATGTGTCAGTCGTCTCTGGTGCTAGGGCTTATCAGATGACCGATGAGAGGTTTATGTTAATTTGAGCTTAAATTTCAGTAGAAAATTACGAAAATTCAGAAAAAAGATGGCGAAAAAACTATATCTTTTTATTTTGATGTGCTATAATTAAAATTAGAGATAGTTGTTCAAGCATACTATCCCAAAAACGAAAAAGGAAATAGGAGAAGTACTGTGAAGATAAAAAGAATAACGTTTGGTGCTCTGTTTTTATCCCTATCCCTACTTATCCCGCAAGTTTTTCATCAGATTGGCTATAGTCAGGCGGGTGCGACTTTACTCCCCATGCATTTACCTATCTTTTTGTGTGGTCTATTACTTGGTGGCGTTTATGGCGGTTTTGTAGGGGCAGTAGCGCCAGTACTCTCCTTTTTATTAACAGGGATGCCGCCACTCACTGTGATGGTTTTCATGTCTGTCGAACTTGCAGTTTACGGCTTGGTTAGCGCTCTCTGTCTCCAACAACGATTGACCGAGAAAACCTACGGCATTTGGTTAGCTTTGCTGCTTGCCATGTTGGCGGGACGAATCGCTAAAATGATAGCCATTTTTTTCGCTTTGCATCTCTTTGGGATCTCTGTAGGTGGTGTCGCAACAGTTGTGACAGCGACGATTACTGGCATACCGGGTATTTTATTGCAACTACTTGTGATCCCAATGGTTGTGATGAAATTAGAAAGGAGTGGCTATTTTTATGGACATGAAAAAGTGGATGAACGAATTTGAAACCGAGCATTATAGCATATTAGCACTGACCCAATCAGGTCAATATTCCTCTCGTGCTGGTGGCATTTTACCGATTCTCAAACCACTTGTCAATGATGCTGCCTTTTTTGAACAGGCTGTTGTGATTGATAAAGTGATTGGCAAAGCAGCAGCTCTGCTTTTGATAAAAGGAAAAGTAAAATTTATTCATGGGAACTTGATGAGTTTATCAGCGAAAGAGACACTTGAAAAAGCAGGCATTGACTTTTCTTATCATCAGCTATGTCAGCGAATTCAGAATAAAACGCAAACGGATATCTGTCCAATGGAGGCAAGTGTTTTGGAAGTAGGCAATCCAGAAATTGCCTACCAGATATTGTCTAAAAAATTGAGCCACGTGCTTTATGGAGAATGAAAATGATAAAAGGAACGGATAAAAAATTAGGTTTTGGGTGTATGCGCTTGCCTATGCAAGGAGATAAGGTAGATGATGCCACATTTAAAGAAATGATTGATACCTATCTGGCGGCAGGGTTCAACTATTTTGATACCGCTCAGGTCTATATTGGTGGGCAAAGTGAAACAGCCTTAAGAGAATGCTTGGTTAAGCGTTATCCGAGAGAAAGTTTTACGATCACTGATAAATTGTCGGCCTCTTGCTTTAAACGTGAAAAGGATATTCGACCATTTTTTGAAGATCAGCTTGAAAAATGTGGAGTAACATATTTTGATTACTACCTTCACCATGCTTTGAGTGCTCAAAACTATGGTCAATTTGTCAAGGCCAAGGCCTTTGAAACAGTCAAAGCCTTAAAAGCAGCAGGTAAAATCAAACATATCGGTCTATCTTTTCACGATAAGGCAGACGTTTTGGATCAAATTTTAAGTGAACAGCCAGAAATTGAAATCGTTCAGATTCAGCTGAATTATGCTGATTATGACAATCCAACGATTGAAAGTTATAAATGCTATCAAGTTTGTCAAAAGTATCAGAAACCCATTCTTGTGATGGAGCCTGTCAAAGGTGGGAAATTAGTCAATATTCCCGATAAAGCCAAACAGGTCTTTGACGCCTTAGATCAAGACCTGAGTTATGCCAGCTATGCCATCCGTTACGCAGCATCGTTTCCAGAGGTCATGATGGTGCTCAGTGGGATGAGTAATCTAGAGCAAATGACCGATAATTTAAGCTACATGACGGATTTCAAGCCATTGACAAAAGTTGAAAATGACGCAATTGTTCAGGTCAGACAAATTTTAAAAGCCGATTCTTCAATCGCTTGTACCAACTGTCGCTATTGTGTCGACGGCTGTCCTAAAAAGATTTTGATTCCAGATTTATTTGAGACTTATAATCGTAAACTGCAATTTCAAGATAAGAGTACTTTTGAAAAATATGCTGATTTGACTGCAAACAAAGGTCTAGCTAGTGCTTGTATTGCTTGTGGCCGATGCGAAAAAATTTGTCCGCAACAGTTGCCGATTATCAAGTATCTTGAAGATATCGCAGAAGTATTCGAAACTGTTTGACAGTCACGCAAGTCATGCGACAAAACAGTGAAAGGAAAAAGTATGTATAAAATTTTAAGAAAAGAAGTGCTAAACCCTTCTGTCAAGTTGATGGAAATTGATGCCCCTCACGTCGCTAAAAAGGCTGAGCCGGGGCAGTTTATCATTTTTAGAATTGATGAAGCAGGTGAGCGTATTCCCTTGACTATTGCTGATTTTGAACGGGAAAAAGGGACGGTTACCATCATTTTTCAGGAAGTGGGTAAAACGACTAAAAAACTGGGGCAGTTGGCAGAAGGTGAGGAGATTCTCGATTTTGTTGGCCCACTTGGTGTTGCCTCGCATTTTGATGGCTTAAAAAAGGTGGCGGTCATTGGTGGTGGGCTTGGTACAGCAATTGCTTACCCTCAGGCAAAAAAACTACATAGTCTTGGCATAACAGTTGATACCATTATCGGTTTCCGAACGCGAGACCTGATTATCTTAGAAGATGAGATGGCGGCAGTGAGTGATCGACTGAACGTCGCAACAGATGATGGATCCAATGGGCATCAAGGCTTTGTCACTGATATGCTGAAAAAATGTCTTGATGACGGCGCTGATTACGACCTTGTGATTGCGATTGGGCCGATTATCATGATGAAAATGGTTAGTCAACTCACGAAAAAATATGACATTAAGACCATTGTGAGTATGAATCCAGTCATGGTAGATGGCACTGGCATGTGTGGGGGATGTCGCATCACAGTTGATGGCAAAGTCAAATTTGCCTGTGTCGATGGGCCTGATTTTGATGGTCATCAAGTCGATTTTGATGAAGCGATGAGACGGCAAACCATGTACCACTCGGAAGAACGAGAGGAAACAGCAGTTCACACTTGTCAAGGAAAGGAGGCGAACCATGCCTAAACAATCACTACGCAACATGTCAAAAACGAAAGTCATCATGCCTGAACAAGCACCTCATGTCAGAAATCAAAACTTTCTAGAAGTTTCTTTAGGATATACTGAAGAAATGGCAATAGAAGAGGCAAAAAGATGTCTGCAATGTAAAGCCAAACCTTGCGTTGGTGGTTGTCCAGTCAATGTTTGGATTCCTGAATTTATCAAACTAGTCGCAGCAGGTGACTTTGAGGGGGCTTACGATCAAATCAAGACCAGCAATAATTTACCAGCCGTATGTGGCAGAGTTTGTCCTCAGGAAAGTCAGTGTGAAAAATTCTGTGTGCGTGCTAGACGAGGCGAGCCTGTTGCGATTGGGCGGTTGGAACGCTTCGTAGCAGACTGGAATCTTGCCAATCGTCTTCTTAAGGCAGAAGCAATCCCATCAAATGGTAAAAAAGTCGCGGTTATCGGGTCAGGCCCTGCGGGGTTATCGTGTGCCGCTGACTTGGCTAAATCAGGCTATCAAGTGACCATTTTTGAAGCCTTTCATGTCCCTGGTGGTGTCTTGATGTATGGTATTCCAGAATTCAGGTTGCCCAAAGCATTGGTTCAAAAAGAGATTGATGCGGTTAAGCAGTTAGGTGTGACGATTAAAACTAATATGGTTATCGGCAAGGTTCTGTCTCTAGATGACTTAACAGCAGAAGGGTATGAAGGTATCTTTATTGGCTCAGGGGCAGGCCTTCCTAGTTTTATGAATATCCCCGGTGAGAATCTCAATGGTGTCTATTCTGCCAATGAATTTCTGACCCGCATTAACCTAATGAAGGCTTATCAATTTCCAGAAACTGACACACCTGTCAAAGTTGGTAAACGTGTCGCAGTCATTGGTGGTGGTAACGTGGCTATGGATGCAGCTAGAAGTGCTAAACGTCTGGGTGCAGAGGAAGTTTATATCGTTTACCGCAGATCAGAAGAAGAAATGCCTGCCAGATTGGAAGAAGTACACCATGCTCGAGAGGAGGGCAACATTTTCAAGATGTTGACTAATCCAACGCAGATTATCGGGACAGAAGACGGCTGGATTAAAGCATTGGAATGCGTTGAGATGAGCTTGACGGAACCTGATGAGTCAGGTAGACGCCGCCCTGTCGTTAAAACAGGTTCAGAACATCAATTTGAAGTAGATACTGTCGTTATAGCCATTGGTCAGAGTCCTAACCCTTTAATCAAAGCGACGACATCAGGCCTTGACACGCATGCCTGGGGCGGGATTATTGTCGAGGAAGAAACAGGTGCGAGCAGTTTAGCGGGTGTCTATGCTGGAGGGGATGCAGTGACTGGTGCTGCAACAGTAATCTTGGCAATGGGTGCAGGCAAAAAATCTGCTCAGGCAATTGATGCCTATCTGCAAGGCTAAGGATAATCGTATTTGTAGTCAACACTGTCATATGAAATCAGAAGCCGTTTTTGCGGCTTTTTTGCTTGCCTTTTTAATATAAAGTGTTGAAAAATAAGTTAAATATGCTATAATCCCGAGTTTGACAGTTAAAACTAAAAAATACACCCCCAAAAGCTATTATATCAAGGGATATGATAGCTTTTTACAACTTCACACTTGTTGTAGACGGTTGGTTTTGATATAATATAAATATGGCATTTGTAAAAGTAACTAAAAATCGTGAAGGCACACAATACGTGACAATCGTTGAAGGTTATCGTGACGGC
>NZ_BAAGGP010000063.1:0-17477 GCF_054658615.1 Pseudolactococcus yaeyamensis | reverse complement strand
TGGTCTTATGCTGGTTTTGGCTTTGCCAAGCATAAGTACTGCCCAGTAAGAGCAGGGTTGCGGCTGCAGCACCTGCGGCGGCCTTCTTCTTCTGATTTACCATCATTTACTTCTCCTTAAATTTTTTTCTTTTTAACGCAAAAACGGTATGTAGATTAAAGTCAGATTAAACCTCTGAGATTAATCAACATGCCGTTTTAAGAGTCGTCAAAAAAACTTCGGCAGCCATTAAATGTCTGTCTGTCTGTCTGTCTGTCTGTCTGTCTGTCTGTCTGTCTGTCTGTCTGTCTGTCTGTCTGTCTGAGCATACGCCGTTTTCTCCTTTCTGTCAAGTGTTTACCTGTAGTTTTTATAAATAGTTTTCCTATTTTTATTACTTAATGCAATTAAATATATCGCTTTACGTTTAATTATATCATATTTAACTTATTTTTTGATATTTTATATTAAAAGGTAATAAAAAAGAACGCCTACAACAGACATTCTTTTCTCTGATAAAAACTTAGATGAGTTTAATACTTATTTCGCTTTACGCAAGATACCAAAGACAAGACCTGAAATCACAGCACCAATGGCAACGGCGACCAAGTACATCACTGGATTACTTGTCAAAGCAATCACGAAGATACCGCCATGTGGTGCCATGAGCTTAATGCCGAGCGCACCGACAAGACCACCTGTGACAGCAGAGCCGAGGATAAATGATGGAATGGCACGCGCTGGGTCAGCCGCACCAAATGGAATCGCCCCCTCTGTGATGAAGGAAAGGCCCATGACGATATTGGTCAACCCTGAGTTTTGTTCTTCTTTGGTAAATTTATCTTTAAAGAGTAAGGTTGCCACAAAAACTGCGAGCGGTGGCACCATGCCGCCAGCCATGACTGCTGCCATAACGACTGAACCACCAGAAGCAACTGTCGCTGCAAGTGTTCCTGTCCCAAAAACATAAGCGGTTTTGTTGAATGGACCACCCATATCAATCGCCATCATACCACCCAGTAGCGCACCAAGTAGGATGGCGTTGGCGCCTGACAAACTATCCAAGAAATTGCTCAAACCGCTGTTAATGGCTGCCATTGGGATATTGACAAAGAGCATGAGGAAACCAGTAATCAAAACACCTAATACTGGGTAAATCAAGATTGAAACAATACCGTTAAGCGAGCGTGGGACATTAGAAAATACTTTTTTGAGAATGAGGATAACACCACCGGCTAGGAAACCACCGACAAGCGCGCCTAGGAAACCAGACGGTACACCAGCCAGCGCTAATGTCTCCTCACCACCACTGGCAAATGGGACTTTACCAAAGGCAAGACCATTTGATGCAATCGCACCTGCAACGAAACCAGCGACTAGACCCGGTTTTTCAGCGATCGAGTAGGCGATGTAACCGGCAAGGATTGGGAGCATGAAGCCAAAGGCTGCGCCACCGAGTTGTTTGAAGACTGACGCTAATTCATGGTAGCTACCGAGGTTAGCGAGTTGGTCTTTTGGGACACCCATGGCATTATCAATGAGAAAGGCAATGGCGATGGCAATCCCACCACCGATAACGAACGGTAACATGCTTGAAACACCACTCATCAAGTGTTTATAGAAAGCTTTACCGATGCTGAGTTTTTCCTCAGATTCATTTTCTTGGGCTTGACCTGTTGATTTATAAGTTGGTAAGTTACCCGAAAGTGCTTCTTTAATCAAGTTTTCTGGTTCACGAATCCCAGCCGCAACTGGTTTCAAAATCAAGGGTTTGCCATCGAAGCGTTCCATTTCAACTGCTTTATCAGCTGCGATAATCACACCTTTTGCTTTTTTGATGTCTTCTGCTGTCAGTTTATTGCCGACACCTGACGCGCCATTTGTTTCGACTTTAATTGCCACACCGAGCGTTTTTGCTTGTTTTTTAAGCGCTTCTTCAGCCATATAAGTGTGGGCGATACCTGTCGTACAAGCTGTGACCGCAACGACGAAATCTTCATCATTGTTGATTGCAGCA
This sequence comes from Pseudolactococcus yaeyamensis, assembly GCF_054658615.1. Lineage (NCBI taxonomy): Bacteria > Bacillati > Bacillota > Bacilli > Lactobacillales > Streptococcaceae > Pseudolactococcus > Pseudolactococcus yaeyamensis. The sequence goes on along the minus strand of NZ_BAAGGP010000063.1, from coordinate 15,481 downwards.
ACGGCTGCTTCAGCGGTGTTAAATGCTGCTAATACTTGGCCTGGCGTTGCTAGTGAACGAAGTGAATCCGCAAAACCATCTTTCATCAGATACTTAGACAATTCAGCAAGTGCTGCTAAATGCGTGTCGTTCGCCCCATTCGGTGCTGCAATCATGAAGAATAAATCAGTTGGTTGACCATCTAATGAGTCATAGTCTAGTCCACCATCTTTCTTAGCAAATAACACGACTGCTTCTTTAACTGCGGCATTTTTGCTGTGGGGCATTGCGATACCATCACCAAGACCAGTCGTTGTCAATGCTTCACGTGCTAAGATACCATCTTTAAACGTATCAAAGTCAGTGACATAGCCTGTGTCAACGAGTTTTTGGACCATTTCTGAAATGGCATCTGCTTTGTTTGTCGCCTCGAGCGATAGAATCATCGCATCTTTTTGTAATAAGTCCTGAATTTTCATAAGAAAACCTTTCTAAATATAAATTAAATCAAATTAACACTCTTCAATGACCACTTGGTCAGCTATTTCTTGGATGAAGGTTGCTTCTGCCAAATCATCTGAGAAAGCTGTCGCCGTCCCACAGGCAACACCTTGACGGAAAGCCTTGAGCACATCCTGCGACTTGCCAAATTCTCCGACAAAACCAGCAATCATCGAATCACCAGCACCAACAGAATTTTTCACAGTCCCTTTAATCGCTTTGGCAAAGTAAGTTTTACCATCTGCAAATAACAAAGCACCGTCGCCTGCCATCGAAATCATGGCGTATTGTGCGCCATCAGCCAGCAACTTGTGACCATAAGGAATCAACTCTTCCACGCTATCGAACGTGACACCGTAGATAGCACCTAGCTCATGGTTGTTAGGTTTCACAACCAATGGGCGGTTGATCAAAGATTTAACCAAGACGTCCCCTTCGATATCAATGACAAACTCCGCACCTTGCGCTTTGATTTTGTTAATGACCTCCAGATAGAAGTCTTGCCCAAGGCTAGCTGGTGCTGAGCCAGCAAGGACAACGATATCTGTTGCTGTCAAAGCATCAAGTTTGGCAAAGAAGGCATCTCGTTCTGCTGCTGAGATTTTCGGTCCTGCACCGTTAATCTCGCTTTCGATACTTGATTTGATTTTGACATTGATGCGCGTATCTGATTTAATCTTGACAAAATCTGTTTGAATATCTTCTGCTTCTAATTTTTCCTTGATAAAAGCACCAGTGAAGCCACCAAGAAACCCTAAGGCAGTCGAGTGGGAGCCGAGGCGAGCTAAGATACGCGACACATTAATCCCTTTACCACCAGGGAATTTATCGTCGCTAGTCATGCGATTAACTTCACCGACTTTGAACTCTGGTAAACGTATCAGAAAGTCGATAGATGGGTTAAGCGTTACTGTGTAAATCATGTATGTCCTCCGTAATAATGTCAATCTTGTCATCAAATTCTGCAATTTTTGCAAAATAGATTTGGCCTAGTTTTGAACTGTCAGCTAAAATATATTTCTTTTTGGACTGTCGTAAAACTAAACGTTTAATCGTCGCTTCTTCTTCATCTGGCGTTGTGATCCCACCATCTCGTGAGATACCATTCGCCCCGATGAAAGCCTTGCTAAAGTTAAAGGTCACTAGCTGCTGAATCGCAAAATTACCTGTAACAGCTTCTGTTGTTGGCTTAACTGCACCACCGATGATAATCGTCTTAATCTTTTTATCAATTAAGATTGATGCGGTATGCACTGAGTTAGTTACAACTGTAATATTTTCCACATCCGTTAGATAGTCAGTCATCATAGCAACGGTTGTCCCAGCATCCATGAAAATGACATCATCCTTGTTAAGATGGCTGACTGCTCTTTGTGCAATAATCTGCTTAGCTTGCACGTTTTTGACAGATTTTTCAGCAACACCTTCTTCATAACGTAAGTTCAATAAACTTTCAGCTCCACCATGGACACGTCTGAGTTGTTGACTCGCATCCAACTCTGTTAAATCACGTCTGACCGTTGATTCACTTATATCCAAGGCTTGTGATAAGAATTCCAAATCAACATAGCCTTTATGATTGACAAGATCTAAAATTTTTTGTTTTCTGGCGTTTTTTAGCATGGTCATTCTCCTCGACTAATGATTCAGCAATATTTACCTAATGGCAGGTAAATCCAACACTTGCCGTAACCGTTTACAGTTCAATTATACAAGCAAAATAATTCATTGTCAAGCATTTTCTATCAAAAACTTCCAAAAATAATCATTTCTGCTTCTTTCTTCCAAAAACTATCATTTATTATAAAAATAGAAATTTTAATCCTAACTTTTATCCGACATTTTTCTCACTTTTTTGCTATAATGAAGTAGTCAAGCGGAGGTGGCGGAATGGCAGACGCGCATGCTTCAGGTGCATGTATCCGTACGGGTGTGAGGGTTCAAATCCCTTTCTCCGCATCATAAAAGCAGTTTAGAATCTTACTTCAAGATTCTAAACTGCTAAATAGGCTGGGACAAAAGGCTTCTAAAAAAATAGGCTATGAACCATTTCCGATATTAAACGGAAACGTTCATAGCCTATTTTGTGTGAAATTGGTATTCTTTTGCCAAAACAATACGGAATTAGCAAGAAAAACGTTGCTACCATTGAAAAAATCAAGAATCTGTGAAAAGTCGAAAGTTAGCATCATTTAATCTATCCATTTTTGAAGCTTTTTGTCCCAACCTCTTTTTAGTTTCCCGATTTCCATTTCTTTCTAACTTATCAAAAGGGGTTTAACTTTCATCTAAGGTCGTTTTGATTAAGAATGGCGCAATTAGCGTCGAGAAAACAATCACAACAACAAGTTCACTATACATAGTTGTCCCAATCAGCTTAGTCGAAAGTCCTATCTGAGCCACAATTAAGGCCATTTCTCCACGACTGACCATACCACTACCGATTAGCAGACTTTCATGTTTAGAAAATTTGAAACCGCGAGAAACAAAATAACTTGGTAAAAATTTTGATAAAACAGCCACAACTATTAAAAAAATTAAAAATAGTGGCTTTCTAAATAGACTCGAAAAATCAATGGGTAAGGCAATTGTCACAAAGAAGATAGGAATGAAAAAAACATAAGCTATCTGACTGATAGCAACTTCAATCTTTTCAGCCATATCTGTTTGACCAATCGCTAAACCGGCAAAAAATGCACCAATCACTGCACTCATACCCACTGAATTAGCGAGGAGCGAAAAGATAAAACAAATCAGTAGACTTGTAGACATATATTTTCCATAGATATCAAGTCGACCGACAAAATGAGAAATTATAGGTATCAACCATTTGAAGGCAAGATAGAGAAAAAGCAAGAAGATAACTTGCATGACCAATTTCAACCCAATATTTCCGCTAGATGTTTGTGAACTCATAAAAAAACTTAGCACTAATACTGCTAAAATATCATCAACAACAGCTGCGCCTAAAATGACTGCGCCTGCTCGAGAAGATAACTTACCATACTCTTGCAAAACCTCAACCGTAATCGACACACTGGTTGCTGAAAAGACAATACCATAAAAAATAGCTACTGGTAGCTTATACCCAATATAAGTCGTAACCCCAGCATAAATGAGTAACGGTACCAATACACTGAAAATTGCAATGACCAAACTGGGTTTCATATACTTTTTCAATAAGTCAAAGTCGCTCTCAAGCCCTGCCAAAAACATCAATAAAATCACACCAATTTCAGCCAAAAAGTCTAATGTATGCGTACCATGAATAAGGCCCAACATACTAGGCGTCAAAATGATGCCAATCAAAATCTGACCAACAACTACTGGAATACCAATCCGTCTAGAAATAACTGTGACAAAAAGACTGGCACCTAAAATAATCGTAATGTAAATTAACTCCTGCATTCCATTTTCCTTTTCTCAACTTTTCACATCAACTTCAACGACACAACTTATGGGTACCTCTAAAAACTGCTTTTGATGACTTTTGAGTTAAATATTTCTAGCGCTAGGCATTGCGACAAGGCTTGTGGCTGCGATTGCTCGCCACAGAAAGCCCATTTGCTACTGCAAGGTGCGAAGCAATAACGACGCGATAGGAAAATTTAGCCAAAAGAGGCAAATCTGAGTTTTTAGAGGTGCCCTTATAATTGTATTTTTTTAAACAAAAAATGAGCGTCTGCCCAGACGCCCACCGTATGCTTATTTGTCATCATTATCGCTATCATTTTCATCGACAGCTTCATGGAAGGTGACACGTAGCTTAACGAGACGTGTGCCATCAACTTCCAGACTAGTTAAAGTCAAATTATCTTTTTCAGTCTTAACATCATAGTCAATCTGTTCTTTTTCACTTGGAATAGCACCAATCCCTGCCATGAAATAGCCAGCAATCGTATCAACGTCATCTGATTCTAGATAAGTATCGAAATATTCATTAAAGTCATTCAGGGTCAGACCACCTTTGACAATATAGATGTGATCGTTAATTTGGAAGACATCTTTCTCAGCGATATCAGACTCGTCTTCAATCTCGCCGACGATTTCCTCTAAGAGGTCTTCAAGGGTAACAATTCCTTCAACACCACCATATTCATTGAGCAAAATAGCCATTTGATTTTGCGTTTTCTTGAGTTCACGCAAGAGATCATCGACAAAAATCGTTTCCGGAACAAAGAGTGGCTCCTGTAAAATTGATCGTAAATCTAATTTGTCAAAGCCTTTTTCATAGGCACTTTTCAATAGTGTTTTAGTATGTAAAACACCGACGACCTTATCTTTATCATCAATATAGACAGGAATTCTACTATAGTTTTGCGAGAGAATAGCTGCAATATTATCATGAATCCCTTCGCTGATATCAATCATAAAAGCATCAGTTCTTGGCACCATAATCTCACGCGCCATCAACTCATCCAGACTGAAAACACCCGCCAGCATCTCACGCTCATTTTCATCCAGTGCACTACTATCAGCATTTAGAATATACTCGATTTCGTCACGCGTCATATTCTCAGCATTGTCATCAAAAGTCATCGGTGTTAGTTTACTGAGAACATTGGTCGAGGTGGCTAATAGCCAAACAAAAGGACTCATGATGCCGCCCAAAATTTTCAGTGGCATAACCGCTGCCAAGGCATATTTTTCCTTAAGATTTTGCGCGATGCGTTTGGGATAGAGCTCACCAAAAACGATTGAGACATAGGTCAAAATGGCAAGGATGATGACGGTTGCTAAATTTTTAGCTGTCGGCGTCCCACCCAGAACAGGTGTGAGTTTTGAAGCTAAGGTATCAGCGAGACTCGCCCCTGACAAGATATTGATCAGGGTAATCCCGATTTGAATCGTTGACAGAAAATTGCTCGGTTGATTGAGAATGTCGAGTAGTTGTTGATACTTCTTATCGCCTTCTTCAGTTCTTTGCTCAACACGCGCACGGCTAGTTGAGACAAGCGCCATTTCAGCACCCGAAAAGAGGGCATTAATGATGGTCAAAACGATCAATAAACCAATTTGAAATAATAAGGACTGACTTTCGGGGTCAGGGTGCATGAGTTGTATTCCTCCAGTGTCGTTTCAGTGATAAGTATTAAGCCTACTAGCATTTTTCAAAAGATGTAGCAAACATCAGCCAAAAAAGCCTGTTAGGACATTATTTTTCTATTATATCATACTTCTTGTTTTCAGTCGCTTCAAGTCGTGTCTGTTTATGATTTTCCCAAAGTCGCCATGAGAATTTGACGACTTCTTTGACCAGTGAATAGAAGGGCACTGCGATTAACATCCCGACAAGACCATAGAGACTTCCAACGACAAGCATGAGCACCATAATGGTCACAGGGTGAACTTCAACAGCTGAACCCACAACTTTCGGATAGATGATGTTACCATCAATTTGTTGCAAGGTCAGGACAATCAGCACGGCAATCAGCGCTTGAACAGGGTTAGTAAAGACCACTGTCAAGACAACTGGCAGCAAGCCGATATAGGGACCGAGATAAGGAATGAGGTTAGTCACTGCCGCAAAAGCTGCAAACAAGAAGGCATAGGGGATGCCAATAATTAAGTAAGAGATAAAGACCGTCACAAAGATAAACAAACAGTCAATCGCAGCGCCACTGATAAATTTGGAAATTGTGCCATTCATATCATTTAAGAGACCGACGATATTTAGTCTATCTGATTTTAAGACTGTTTTTTTCAAAAACGGTAGCATGTTCTTGCCGTCTTTCAGCATGTAAAAAAGCAAGACAGGGACTAAAGCCAATACCATGAAAATTTTTGAGACAACCGCAACAACATTAGACACACTCAGGGTCACACCAGACAGTAGATTTTGCAAAACATCCATGTAGCTGATATTGGCTTTATTGAGCAGCGCCTTGAAGTCAATCTCGCTAAACGCAGGATTCTCGGACAATTTCTCCAACCATTTTTGTAACTGAGGATAGATATTACCCGATGCCTTAATTAAGTCTGACAACTGCGTGATAATGCTTGGCACCAGTGACATCACGGTATAGACGAAAATACCGATAATCAAAATGAAAACGACCACGATGCCCCAAATCCGTTTTAACTTAAATTTTTTCTCTAAGTAAGAGACTAGCGGATTAAAAACATAATATAGAAAACCTGCGATGATAAAGGGCAGGAAAACCATTGAAAACAGGGTTGTCACTGGTTTGAAAACAAAACTGATATGTGTCATCAGCCAAATCAAAGCCACAACAGCCAGTATCTCTATCGTCCAAAAAAATAATTTCGATCTTTTAAACATGTCCCACCTACTAGACTGAGCAGCGAACCCGCACAGTACATCTTCTCCAAAAATTTGATATAATTACCTTAATTATAACAGATTTTGACCAAAATGCGGTTTTTGTGCCCAAATCCCTCACATTTACCGCCCAAACAAATAGGAGACCCATGAAAATCAAGCATACCGTGATACTTTATCAGATGTCTATATCCAGTCGCTCAAAATCCGAAATACCGTATTCGTCAAAGAACAGCAAGTCCCCCTTTCCCTCGAAATCGACAAAGACGAAGCCTATGCCGTCCACTTCGTTTTGCTACTTGATGACCAAGACGAGACGGCTGTTTCGACCTTGCGCATCTTGCCTTCGGCAAATGGTGAGCAGGCTTTGATCCAGCGTGTCGCGACGCTCAAACCTTACAGAGGTCAGGGATATGCCCACCAACTGATGGTGCATGTCCTAGACTTTTTACAGACTCAGCATTTCAAGCTAGTAGAGCTTCATGCCCAGCTACAAGCTATCTCTTTCTATGAAAAGTTAGGCTTTGAGCCTTTTGGTGATATTTTTTTGGATGCTGGCATCCAGCATGTTGCCATGAAAAAATAGTTTGACACATTTTCGATGTCAAACTATTTTTTCTTGTCTTATTTTTTTAAAGGTAAGAGTGCCTCAGATAACTTAGCAAATTCTGGAATTGAGAGTGCTTCCCCACGAATTTGTGGCGAAATACCCGCAACTTCCAAGGCTTGTGTGAGTTGGTTGCGAACTTCTTCTGTCTTACCAAAGGCTGACTGGAGATTGTTCCAGAGCGTTTTACGTCTGTGGAGAAAGGCGAGTTTTGCGACTTTGAAAAAGAAGTCCTCGTCCGAAAGCTCCACCATTGGCGCATCGCACCGTGTCATCTTGAGGATGGCAGAGTCCACGTTAGGTGCTGGAACGAAGACAGTTTTCGGTACGATGAAGGCGACTTGCGCAGTCATGTAGTACTGAACGGCGATAGAGAGGCTACCGTAGGCTTTGGTGTTAGGCGCCGCTGAGATGCGGTCGGCAACTTCTTTTTGCATCATGACGACGAACTCGGTGAAGGGAATTTTACTTTCAATCAGATACATCAAGATTGGCGTAGTGATATAGTAGGGAAGGTTGGCCACGACTTTGATGGGCAGGTCGGGATTTTTGAAATTGCGGATGTGTGTCTGCAAGTCAGCTTTTAGGACATCTTCATCGATGACAGTGACATTGTCAAAATCACGTAGCGTATCCGCTAAAATCGGTATCAAACGGTCGTCGATTTCAAAAGCCATGACTTCTGCCGCATTTTCAGCGATAAATTCTGTTAAAGCGCCAATACCCGGGCCAATTTCGATGACATTGACCTTGCGGTCAATCTCAGCTGTATCGACGATTTTCTGCAAGATATTGGTATCTGTCAGGAAATTTTGCCCCAGACTTTTCTTGAATGAGAAGCCATGACGGTCTAGGATGGCTTTGGTAACGCGGTAATCTGCTATGTGCATGAATAATTCTCCATTATTTTTTCAACTTCTGCTAGGGTAATGCCAAACAATTCTAGACGTTTGAGCTGTTGTTTCGCATTGCTATAGCCAATTCTGAGTGTCTGACCCAGATATTCTCGTCTTTGCCGGCTGTCTGTATGCCCGATTAAACCCAGCCTAACCAAGTCGCCATGCGTCATGTCAAAGACAGTGTCATCATCAAAATTCGACGTTAAGTGCCCTAGGGCCTTCTCTAAATCGTCATAACTCGCATGTTCCACCCCGAGGGAACGGCCTTTGGTCTTTGATTTTGGCTTGGCCTCATCTCGATTGAGAAAGGCGTGCTTGACTGTAGGAATGGCGGTCATGATGATGCGGCGAATACGCTCACCACTATGGTCAGGGTCTGTAAAGACGATGACGCCACGTAAGTCTTGTAAACGCTCAATCCGCTCCAAATCATCATCTGAAATCGCAGACCCTTGCGTTTCATAGGTGTCAACATCGTAATAGCGTTTGAGATTAGCCGTATCATCTTTGCCTTCGACGACAATGACTTCGGAAATTTTACGTTTATCAGTCATGAAGGTTAAAAATCCTCATGGCATTGTCATAAGTCGCTTGCGCAACTTCATCTGCAGAAATACCGCGTAGGTCAGCGAGTTTTTCGACGACAAACTTGGTATAGGCGGGTGTATTTTCCCGACCCCGAAAGGGCATGGGCGCAAGATAGGGGGCATCGGTTTCAACTAAGAGCCTATCAAGTGGTAACTTAGCCGCTGCTTCTTGGAGTTCCAGTGCCTTTTTAAAGGTCACCACACCTGAGAAAGAAATCATCATGCCCAAATCTAAAAATTGCTTGGCTTCTTCATAAGTACCTGAAAAAGAGTGCATGATGCCACCACGTGGGCCGACGCCTTCAGACTTGATGATATCATAAGTGTCTGTCATAGCATCACGGGTGTGAACAACAAAAGGTAAATCATGCGTTTTGGACAACTGAATTTGACGACGGAAAACTGTTTCTTGCACGTCTTTGGGGTCTTCCAGCCAGTGATAATCTAAACCGATTTCGCCTAGGGCAATCACTTTTGGATTGACCAACTGCTGGATAATCATGGCTTCAATCTCAGGTGTATAAGACCCAGCCTCTGTCGGATGCCAGCCAATAGTCGAATACAGGTTATCATAAGTTTTTGACAAAGCCAAACTTTGCGCAAGCGTTGGCGTATCAAACCCGACAATATTGAGTTTGGTCACACCAAATTCATGCGCTTTCTCAATTTCTTCAGCTTCACGACCTGCAAAATTTGCAACGTTTAAGTGGGTATGGGTATCAAATATCACGTGTTTCTCCATTTTCTATTTCAGGTACTTACGGTATCACTTGACACAATCAAGCAATCATGTCAATTTGACTTCATATGTTTCACATGAAACATTTTCCAAATATCCAAAACTATTTCTCCTATTATAACATTTATTTGACACTCGGTTTCACCTCAACTTTAAAAATTTCATCTCGCCTAATTGTTTTTATGACTTAGTTTTAGAAAACTTTTGTCCTAGACTCTTTTGGCTTTGTCCGATTTTATCATCAACAACTTTCTAGTCAAATCGTAACCCATCAAAAAACTGCCCATTAATCATGGACAGTTTCATCACGCAACGACCTCAATTGTTTAAATGGCATCACGTAAGCGCAAGCCATCATTTTCTAAAACGCGGACACTACGTGGCAAAAATGCGCGAATTTCTTCTTCATTGTAACCAATGTGTAGGCGTTTATCATCCATAATAATCGGACGACGTAGAATTTGTGGATTTTCAGAAATAATGGTGACCGCTTCTGACAAAGAAAGCTCCTCAAAATCAACATTTAATGATTTCACGAATCGATTCCGATTTGAAATCAAAGATTCAATACCATCGTCACATTTTTCTAAAATATGTTTGACTTCATCTGTTGATAAGGGAAACGACATAATATTCCTCTCATCATAGGAAATGTCATGCTGACCTAACCATAACTTAGCTTTTTTACAGCTCGTGCAGGATGGTGCTGTGTAAATTGTTATCATATTGACCTCCGTGTTGGTACTTCTAACGCATTTCGTGTTATTTATATGATACCAATTATAACATATTTTGTCATCAGTCAAAAGACCTATTCCATAAAAACTTCACTTTTTAAAGCAATTATTAGCTCTTTGTTTAAAAAGTTTAATATCCCTTTTATTTTTTACCGCAAGTAATCCCTACTCTTCAATTTCAATCGTGTCTAAATCGAGAGAAACTAATTCAGGTTCTGCTTCTTGTTTTGCTTTTTTCGCTTTGCTTGTTTTTTTTGTTGTTTTTTCTTCGGTTTGTTCAGCTTGTTCACCTTCAATCAAGCCAAATTTTTCACGCACTTTACGGTCGATTTCATCAAATACTTCTGGATGTTCTTTCAAGTAAAGCTTCGCTTTTTCAGAACCCTGACCGATTTTTTCATCATTGTAAGAGAACCAAGCGCCTGCTTTTTTGATAATCTCCAAACCAGTTGCGATTTTGACTAGCTCGCCAGTCCGAGAAATCCCTTCACCGAACATGATTTCAACTTCTGCAACTTTAAAGGGTGGCGCCACCTTGTTTTTCACAACTTTAATATTAGTTTCTTTCCCCATTGCTACATCTTTGTCAGCACCAGTCCCATTGATTTTTGTGTTGCCGCGGACATCAAGACGAACAGAGGCATAGAACTTCAGCGCGCGACCACCCGGTGTTGTTTCTGGGCTACCAAACATGACACCAACTTTTTCACGCAATTGGTTAATAAAGATAGCGATTGTTTTCGTTTTATTAATAGACGAAGATAATTTACGCATAGCTTGCGACATCATACGCGCTTGCAAACCAACGTGAGAATCACCGATGTCCCCATCAATTTCAGCACGTGGCACGAGAGCCGCGACTGAGTCAATCACGACTAGATCAATGGCACCCGAATCAATCAGTTTACCTGCTATTTCGAGACCTTGTTCACCAGAGTCTGGTTGAGAGAGCAAGAGCTCATCAATATTAACGCCAAGTGCCGCTGCATAAGCGGGGTCAAGTGCGTGTTCTGCATCAATAAAGGCTACAATGCCACCTTCTTTTTGGGCTTGCGCTACGGCATGAAGGGCAACCGTTGTCTTCCCTGACGACTCTGGACCGTAGATTTCGATAATCCGACCCTTAGGATAGCCACCCGCACCCAAAGCAATATCAAGCGCCAACGAACCTGAACTCATGACCTGAACTTTTTGTTCAGCTTTATCCCCCAGACGCATCAATGCGCCTTTACCGAAGTCTTTTTCGATGACTTTCAGGGCATCATTCAGCGCTTTTTCACGTTCTTCACCAAATTTTTTCGTAATATCGTCTAAATTTTTCTTAGCTTTTTTTGCCAATGTTTCTCTCCTCGATTCTGATACAGCACCTTCTCATGCGCAACTGCAAAACTTTCACAATACCTTATTATAGCATTTTTCTGCTCACTTTTATATACGTAAAGCACCACCAACTTGCTCAAACTTTTTTTAATTTCTGACACTTAGGACAAAAATGCGTCCCACGCCCAGCCAGTTTATACTTCTTGATTGGCGTGCCACATCGCGCACACGGCTGACCTGTCTTACCATAAACTTGCAAGTAATTTTGCATGGTGCCATCAAGCCCAAGCGCATTTTTATAGCTGCGAATGGTAGAGCCCCCATGTTTGACACCTTCTGCTAAGATATAGATGACTGAACGTCTAAGCTCTGCCACTTTTTTAGGGGATAGGTGTCGAGAGATTTCAGACGGATGAATTTTAGCCAGCCACAAAACCTCATCCACATAAATATTCCCCAGACCTGCTACTAAAGACTGATCCAATAAGTAGGGTTTAATCTTCTTTTGACTACCTGAGAGCTGATGTTGCAACGTTTTTAAATCAAAATCTGTTTCTGTTGGTTCAGGTCCAATTTTTTTACGGCTAAAGAAATCAGCAAGTTCGGCTGTTTTGACAAGTTCCATCGTGCCAAATTTGCGGACATCTTGATAGACGAGGGTTTGACCGTTTGATAAGTCGAAAAAACCGTGGAAATGCTTATTGTCTGGCATATCGTTGCTAGGATAGCTCAGCCATTTGCCTTCCATACGCAGATGACTGACCATGGTCTGCTCGCCTAAATCAAACAGCAAATATTTGCCACGACGATTGACCTCGTGAATCGTTTGATTGATGAGATAGGTTTTAAATTCTGTCAAATCAGACTTGATCATTCGAGTATAGATAATTCGAAGTGCCGTGATTTTTTGACCACGAACAAGTTTATTAAGGTCGCGTCTGACGGTTTCGACTTCTGGTAATTCTGGCATAGTGTTTCCTCCTCATGTCATGCAGCAAGGATGAAGATAACACCTATCATCATTTACGCTGCTCTCTCATTAGCAATCTTGATTTTATTCTTCTATAAATTAAAATTAAATTCTTTTCTCCAAGTATTGATATCATATAAAAATGGCATAAGCGCTTCCCCTTTATCGGTTAAGGCATATTCTACATGCGGTGGTACTGTCTTAAAATCCGTTTTCTTCACTAAATCAAAGTCGAGTAATTTTTCAAGACAGCGAACGAGCATGATATTAGTTATCCCATCTACTTCTCTTTTTAACTGATTAAATCGAATATTGGGGTGTTGAGAAATATGCCATAAAATAGGCATTTGCCACTTGCCACCTAGAATAGTCATAACTTTAGACAGACCACATTCATTTTCAGACATCTGTTTTCCTCTCACGTTTTACAGTAACAAAAAAGTGCGTACTTGATATTTCCATTGCAACTATTATAATAAAAATAAGTTAAATAGAAAAGAGATATAGATTGATGACCCACCTAGATTTTTTTAAATGCCCGCGTTTCTGTCAGACATTTTGACCCTAATGACGTAATCGAGCAATCTAAAATTGAAGAAATTTTAAGACATGCTGCAAACGCCCCTTCTAATAATAATTTTCAACCTTGGAAAGTTTTTGCCGTTGCAAATAAGAACAGGCAAGAGAGAATCATGTCATTTGCAGGACAACAAAGACAGGTTAAGGAGACGTCATTTGTTTTGATGATACTAGGAGATGCTAGTCTCTATAACATTGACAAAATAATGGATTTCAATATTGAAAAAGGTATTCTAAGTACCGAGAATAGACAGAATCGTGAAGAGAGAGTCAAAGAATATTTAAATCTACACCCAGAAGATATTGGTATAGAAGGCTTGAAGTTTGATTTAGGATTGTTCTCAATGAATCTTATGCACATTGTCCGTGCTTTTGGATATGATGCCGTTCCTATGAGAGGGGGAGATTTTGAAAAGGTAAAAGACTATCTTGCCATTCCAAACGAATATGAAGCTATGCTGTTATTACCTGTTGGTAAAGCTATTGCTCCAGGTTATCCACGTATCCGTTATGAATTAGAAGATTTTACCACAATCATAAGATAAGATGAGTAGGTATGCCTCAAATTCAAACCTTTGTCAAATTCAGCTATTTATATTATAGTTTACCACTAAAATACATATTTACGTGACTCAAAAATGAATTGCTTTCATGATATAATAAAGTCATGATAACTTTAAAGACTGTGATAGCTATTTTAAAACATGACCACAATTTTCGTGACATTATCCGTGATGGCGCTTATTTTAGCGCCCCTCATCAGGAACTGACATTTCGTCAACTCTCTTATGATAGTCGTGATGTGACAGACAATACCCTCTTTTTTGCCAAGGGACTGAATTTCAAGCGTGAGTTTCTGGCAGATTTGGCCATTCCTTTCTATGTGTCTGAAACAGATTATAAGGTTGACATCCCAGCCATCATTGTCAATGACGTCAAGCACGCCATGAGTTTGATTGCCATGGCTTTCTATGGTCAACCACAAAATGAGCTTAAAACACTTGCTTTTACTGGTACCAAAGGAAAAACAACTGCTGCTTACTTTGCTAAAAATATCCTAGATACACATAATGGTGATAAAACCGCTATGTTTTCAACCATGGAGACAACACTTGATGGCAAGACTTTTTTCAAATCACAACTGACGACACCTGAAAGTCTTGACCTCTTTCGGATGATGCGTGAGGCTGTTAGTAATGGCATGACGCATTTGGTCATGGAAGTCTCATCACAGGCTTATAAAACCGCACGCGTTTATGGGCTAACTTTTGATGTCGGGGTTTTCCTTAATATTTCGCCTGACCATATCGGCCCTATCGAACACCCGACTTTTGAGGACTACTTCTACTGCAAACGTCAGTTGCTAGCTAATTCCCGCTATGCGGTTGTTAATGCTGAGATGGCGCATTTTGACTTTGTTAAATCTGAGTTAACAGGTGAGACTGCCTTTTATGGGGCGGGGTCTGAGCACCCGATTTCAAACTCTGAGGCTTTCTCTTTTTCTGCCCTTGATAGCAATTTTGAGATTCAGTTAATTGGCCGTTTTAATCAAGAAAATGCCCTTGCTGCAAGTCTGGCTGCCATTCGCCTAGGGGCGAGCCTATCTGATGCGAAAATTGGTGTGGCAAAAACAACTGTACCCGGGCGCATGGAGGTGCTGACGCAAGCCAATGGGGCTAAGGTGTTTGTCGATTATGCGCATAATGCGGATAGTTTAGAAAAACTGATTGATGTGGTAACTCCATATCAAACGGGGCGCGTCGTGCTTGTGATGGGCACGACGGGCAATAAGGGAGAGAGTCGTCGTCAAGGTGTGGGCGAGCTTTTGGAGCAGTTCCCTGAGATAGAAGTGATTTTGACTGCGGATGATCCGAATTTTGAGGATCCTGCTGAGATTGCGCGTGAGATTGCGAGTTTTATCTCTCGTGATGTTCAGATAATCATCGACCGCGAGACTGCGATTCGGACAGCGATGGCGGGCACTTCTAGTGCTGCTGATGCGGTCATTATCGCTGGAAAAGGTGTCGATGCCTATCAAATCGTCAACGGTGTGCGTGAGCCTTATGCGGGGGATCGTAAGATTGCTGAGAAATATTTGTAAACTGATGAAAACGCCTCGTGCGTTTTTTGGGTATCCTTCCCTACTTTCATGGCACGACAAACGCATGAAATAAATAGTTCCCTAGTATCTCTATTTATGTTAAAGTAAAAGAAAAGCTATTAAGGGAGTTCATGATGTACGAAATCTACGCGTATTTAGAAAGCGTCACAGATCCGCGC
>NZ_BAAGGP010000062.1:0-18048 GCF_054658615.1 Pseudolactococcus yaeyamensis | reverse complement strand
TTTGTAGTGTATCTATGCTCCTCCAAATACATTTTAACAAAAAATAGAAGAACGCTCCTAACTTGAAGCAACACTTTTTCATTCGGTGTTGTGCCTGAGTGCGGAGCGCGAAAGGAATAGATTATAATTATGACGAAAACAATTGCAATTAATGCAGGCAGTTCAAGTTTAAAATGGCAACTCTATCAGATGCCTGATGAGAAGGTACTGGCTAAAGGAATCGTTGAGAGAATAGGTCTAAAGGATTCAATTTTTACTGTTAAATACGGCAATGGCGAAAAATTTGAAATCACCACAGATATTTCTGAGCATGAAATGGCAGTCCAAAGAGTGTTAGAAGCATTGATTCAACTCAAAATTATCACGGCTTACAAAGAAATCACAGGCGTGGACCATAGAATCGTAGCTGGTGGTGAAATTTTTAAGGAATCCGTGGTGATTAATGATGGTGTTTTGGCTAAAATTGAAGCATTAGCAGATTTAGCTCCTCTTCACAATCCAGCTAATGTAGCAGGAATTAAAGCCTTTCAAAAAGTCTTGCCAGATGTTGTGAGTGTTGGTGTATTTGATACAGCTTTTCATGCAAACATGCCAGAAGTGGCTTATCGTTACGGTATTCCAAAAGAATATTATGACAAGTATCAGGCAAGAAAATATGGCGCACATGGGACCAGCCATGATTATGTCGCCAAAGAAGCAGCGAAACTGTTAGGGAAATCGGCACTGACTTGAAATTAATTACAGCGCATATCGGCAACGGTGCGTCAATTACAGCAGTCTGTTACGGCAAAAGCATTGACACCTCAATGAGTTTCACACCACTTGCTGGGGTTATGATGGGAACGCGGTCGGGCGATTTGGATCCGTCACTAATTCCTTATCTGATGGAGAAAACAGGTATTTCAGACATCAAAGAAATGACCGAGATTCTCAATAAAAAATCAGGTTTATTAGGCGTATCAGGTATTTCATCAGACATGAGAGAAATCATTGAGTCTCGCAAGGCTGGTAATTCTGATGCTAAATTAGCATTTGACATGTTTACAGATCGCATTCGTAAATATATCGCCCAATATTTTGCCGTTTTAAATGGTGCGGATGCAGTTGTTTTTACGGCTGGTATTGGTGAAAATTCCAATTGGGTTCGCAGTGAAATCATCAATCAAATGACATGGTTTGGCATGGCGATTGATGAAACTAAAAATGTCGCTAGGGCTAAAGGGATCATTTCAACAGAGGCGTCAAAAGTTAAAGTATTAGTTGTGCCAACTGACGAGGAATTGGTGATTGCGCGAGATGTTGAAAAAATGAAGAATTTTAGTTAGGCACATTGCTAATACGACTGATGATGGTAGCTAATCCAAAGATACATACCTAATCAAGAAAAACATTGAAAAAATGAATGTCATATGATAGAATATAGACATAACGATTGAGTTATAACATAAAATTAAAAAGATATAAAACTTGACAGTCAGGAGTACCTGAGTTATGATTAGACAGACAGACAGACAGACAGACAGACAGACAGACAGACAGACAGACATGTTTAAATAACGATAGTATTTTTTGTGATGATTCATAAAAAAACGAGTTTTGCATTTAGTGGAATTTTAATTTTCCTCTAAATTTAAAGCTCGTTTTTTAAATGCAATCAAATCGTTATTAATAAAAGGAGGGAAAGTTATGAAACTATCTTGAAAAATTAACTAGTAACCAACAACTTCAACTTTGAATGAGGTGAGAGAGGGGATCAAAATGAAAAAATGGCAGGATGGAAAAAACAAAATACTCAATTGGGCGATGCTCATTGTGATTTTGTTAAATACTGTATCAGTATTAGTAGGACCTTTAACAACCGTAACGGCTGTGACGCGTAAGGATGTTTTTTTAGGAAATTTTGGCGATTCAGCGGGAGACACACAAGCTGTGTATTGGTCTGGCAATAATAATGTGGGTGTCGATAAACAGATCATGTATGATGGGATTGAAATCGAACGTTCGGCTAAGCAGCCAAATGAGATATCATTAGGTGCTTATTGGTCGAACCTATCGAATGATTCACGCTATTATTGTACATGGCAAGGTCGGTCAATTAAGAAGTGGCCTTATGAACTCAATACTGGAAGAGTGCTTCTCCAGGACGGAGACACGATTAATATTCTTAAATATCTAGGGTTTACTACGAATACCGTAAATCTTTCGAATTACACCCCAGTGGATACAAAATTAGTCAGCATTGCTAAATTAGCTTGGCTCATGGACTATATTGAAGGCTTGCCTGAAGGCATCGATAGGGCCAAGGCAGCGGCAGCTGTTGCGATTATTGTTCATGATTCAGAACTTGAAATGAATCCATTTCGTGTTGATTTATCTTACCATGACAATGACTACAAGTTGTATGAAAGCACGACTTGGGAAGTAGATAATATGATTAAAAAAATATCTGCTGCCGGTGTTTATGCCAATGAACAAGATAGATCAGGTCTTTATGCAGAACTTGATGCCTTAGGACAAGCTAATAAAGGCCCTTATGGTCTAGTTGTCAATCCAATCGTACAAGTCGGCGATACACCTGTCGCTAACTTCTCTTACAAAGTATGGAACCAAGGCAATCCAGCAACGACTTATGTGACAAACCGCGAACAAATCACGGCTACGATTACTGGTCCAGCAACCTTTGATAATGGAAGCAAAACCAAGACGGTTAATGTTGGCACACAGTTTGGGCCTTTAACTTTAACAGGTAATGGGAAAATTACCATTAATCTGACAACGACGCGGTTCTCAGGTTCAACGATTTATCGTTTTTATGATGGTGATACGCAAACAATGGTAGCAAAGGGACTTGACGGCACCGCTTTATCAGGTACAGTAAGTACTGATGCGGCACTAACAGGTAAAGGTAAAATAAAAGTAAAAAAAGTCGGTGTTGACACACAGACACCTTACAATGGTGAATATGCTTACCAAGGGGCACAGTTTGGGATTTATGGTTCAAGAGAAGATGCTCAAAATAAAACGAACGTGCTTCAAGTTTTAACAACCGGTGCAACTGGTGAAACACCTGAGTCTAATGAATTAGGCTCAAATCAAACTTATTATATCAGAGAGCTTGTTGCCCCTAAAGGGCATCAATTGTCTGATGCCATCAAAGAAGTTTTTCTGACTGCTTTGACAGGTACAAATACAGTCGTCATGGCAGAGTATCCAGATAATGAGCAATACGGTAAAATTAATCTTAAAAAGCTGGCTAAAGATGCAGACGGTAAAGGCCTGAATGTGCTAAATCCTAGCTATTCATTAGCTGGTGCGGTTTATGGTGTCTATACAACTGCGGCGGCTACAAAATTAGCAAAGGATAAAGCTGGCAATGATGCGACGCTGACAACTGATGCGAACGGCAATGCGTCTTCAAGTCAATTAATTTTAGGTGATTACTTTATAAAAGAGATTAAAGCATCACCAGGTTTTCTGTTAGATACAACGGTTTATCCAGTGAGTATCAAGACAGATGATCGGACACTAGACATCGTGACGATTGGTCAGACAGTCCCTGAACAAGAACAATATGGTCGGATTGAACTTGACAAGAAGGCGGAGTATGCGTCACTTGCAGGCGATAAAGTTTTTAATGACAACTACTCATTAGATGGTGCAGAATATACCGTCTTTACTGATGCGGCTGCGACGATACAAGCGAGAGACAAGGACAATAATCTTGTTAAGCTGACGACCGCAAATGGTGGATATGCGATTTTTAGCGAATTACTCCTAGGAACTTATTATGTCAAAGAAACAAAGGCTTCAGCTGGTTTCTTGATTGATCCAACGATTTATAAAGTTGAGATTAAGTCAACAGACCAAACGACCCCTGTCTTTGAGGTTAATCAGTCTGTAACTGAAACAGAGGTTTTTGGCAAGACAATTTTAAATAAGATTGACGCTGAAACAGGCAATATCACCCAAGGAAAAGCAAGTTTACAAGGTGCGAAGTATGGATTGTATTATGCAGATGGTACAAAAGTACTCTGGAATGCAAAGTTTGCACCGACATTACTCAATGGCACAAAAGTGACGACAACTGATAATTCGATAGTGCTTGAAACATCAAAAGATACTGATAATCTCTATAAAGTTGGTGTTGGACATCTTGCCCTAGGTGATTATTATTGGCAAGAGATAGAGGCTTCAGAAGGGATGCAATTGGATGCGACCAAACATCCGATTAGTCTGACTTATGCAGATCAGAATACCCCTGTCGTTGTCGCGAATACAACGAGCCAAGAAAAAATCATTAAACTAAAAATCAAGGGTAAAAAAGAACTTGAAAAAGCGTTAGGTGAAACGGTCATTAACCAGAATAACGCGAATGGTATAGAGTTCACCTTGACACCTAAAGCTGGTACAAATGCTCCCGTACAAAAAACGGTAACTGCAACCTATAATGATCAAGAAGGTTACT
Organism: Pseudolactococcus yaeyamensis; assembly: GCF_054658615.1. Taxonomy (NCBI): domain Bacteria; kingdom Bacillati; phylum Bacillota; class Bacilli; order Lactobacillales; family Streptococcaceae; genus Pseudolactococcus; species Pseudolactococcus yaeyamensis. Next base: position 13,583 of record NZ_BAAGGP010000062.1, on the reverse strand, counting down.
TTACCTTTGACATGCCCTATGGGGATTACACCTTAACTGAAAGCAAGGGTAAAGAAGGTTATTATGATATCAATCCAATTGCTATTACGATGACTGATAAAGGTGCAACGATTCAAGTTAAAATAGTAGACAGTGTCACAGGTCATCTTTATCATGAAGCAGATTACACACAAGCAGAAATTGATGCCATGAGCGACCCAATCCTGATACCAAAAATCATCACTGTGGAAGATGCTCTTGTGAAAGCTAAGCTTCGTTTGGAGAAATTAGATGCTGAAACAGGCAAGAAAATACCTTTAGCAGGTGTCCAATTCAAGATCTGGGATATCCAAGAAGGTCAATACATCACGCAAATTGATCCAGAAAATGCCAATCAAACAACGACAATTTTCAAAACAAATGCTAGCGGAGAAATTTTCTTACAAAAAGAATTAACTTACGGTAAAGATCGTTACCGTATGTCAGAAGTAACTGCACCTGAAAATTATGAGTTGAACCTCAATGATTTGATTTTCTCAGTTGATGAGCGTACGATTGTCATCGAAACAATTAGTGGCGATAAAGTCCCTGTCATTACCGTCCAATTCAAGGATACGCCTGCGAAGTCTTATATTTCACTGACGAAATATTTTGAAAGTCTGATGGGAATTGCAGGTGAAGCAGGCAATTGGAACTTTGTTTGGAACCATATACGAGGCTGGGAAGGTGCAACATTTGATGTCTATGTTGCCAACGATATCACTGAGGCAGATGGCACAACGATTCGTGTGGCGCCAGATGGTACAAAATTCAGCAAAGATACTAAAGTAGCAACAGTTCAGACAGATGCTCTTGGTGTCGCAAAAACTGACAGTACGCTCTATGTCGGTGATTACTATCTTGTTGAAACAAAAGCGCCTGCTGGACAACATTTTGATCCAAGTGTGAAAATTCCTGTCTCTATTACCTACAATGGTAAAGATTATATCGGTGTTGCAGGAGTGGTTGAGAGGTTTGATAATGACCGCCAAACAGTGAAAGTCCTTCTGCCAAAAGTCGAAGAAATCGTCACTGGCCTTGATGGTAATAATCAACCTATTATCGGGAAACAACCGGGTGCGAATAAAACATTTGGTCTGTATAATCAAGATCCGATTATGGGTTATCCAAACGGTAGAAATCCACTTTTACCTAATCAAGGTCTTGCTGTTATTCTAAAACCAAATAGTTTAATCAGAAACTATACAACAAATGCAGCTGGTCTGATTGACATTAATCAGAAGTTACCTGCGGGAGAATACTACTTCCAAGAAAGCAACGCAGGTGAGAATTTTGTATTAAATACAACAAAATACTATTTCAAAGTAGCAGATACAAATAATGATGCTGAAGTGACACTTGATCTCTATCAAAAAGATGCTGATGGAAACAAGATTGCTTTGACAGAAATTCTGAATCAGCTTAATCCGCCTAAAATTGGGACAACGGCAACAGATGCCGAGGATGGTGATAAACAATTATCGCCAGAAAAACAAGTCACGATTCATGATGAAATGACGTATGAAAATCTCTTTACAGATCGTGAGTACACGGTAACAGGTACCTTGATGGATAAGGCAACAGGTCAAGCCTTGAAAGATGCGTCTGGTCAGAACATTACTGTGACGAAGACTTTCACGCCGGCAACACCTAACGGCAGCATCGGCTTGGACTTTGTTCTTGATGCCACAAATTTGGTGAACAAAGATGTTGTTGTCTTTGAATCACTTAAAGAAACGGCTGTTGACAAGGAAATAGCAGCTCATAGAGATATTGATGATGAAGGTCAAACGGTTGAAATTGAGGATAAACCAAAAATTGGTACAAAAGCAACAGATAGCCAAACTGGTGATAATATCTCCCTTGCGGATGAAAAAGTAACGATTGTTGATACCGTTTCTTATCAACGTCTCTTACCAGAAAAAACATATGAGCTTAAAGGGACATTGATGAATAAAGCGACTGGTCAAGCGCTTGAAGATAAGTCTGGTAAGCCAATTACTGCAACGAAGACATTCACAACACCAAAAGCTAAAGCTGGTGAAACAACAGTGAGTGGAACAGTAGATGTTACCTTTACACTTAATGCAAGTGATTTAGCAGGTGAAACGATTGTTGCTTTCGAAGAACTTTATCGAGATAACCTTGAAGTCGCAACCCATGCGGATATCAATGATAAAGAGCAAGCGATTCATTTTCCAAAAATCGGTACAACAGCGATAGACGAAGAAGACGCTGATAAACGCTTATCACCAGAAAAAGAAGTGACGATTACCGATGAAGTTGCCTATGATAACTTGATACCTGGTAAGACTTATACGGTAACAGGTACCTTGATGGATAAGGTAACGAATCAAGCTTTGAAAGATAAGAATGATAAGACCATCACAGTAACGAAAACTTTCACACCAACCAAATCAAGTGGTAAAATCAGTCTAGACTTTGTGATTGATGCTAGAAATTTGGCTAAGAAAGAAATTGTTGTCTTTGAAAAAATAACACAAGACAAGGATGGGGTTAAGGTTGTTGTTGCAGTCCATGAAGAGATTAATGACGCAGGTCAAACGGTCGAATTTGAAGAAAAACCAGAAATTGGCACAAAAGCAATCGACAGTGAAACTGGTGATAATATCTCCCTTGCGGATGAAAAAGTGACGATTACTGATACGGTTTCCTACAAGCATCTTTTACCAGAGAAAACTTATGAACTTAAGGGTACTCTGATGAATAAAGCGACTGGTAAACCCTTGACAGATAAAGATGGGAAAGCCATCACGGCAACGAAAACATTCACAACACCAAAAGCTAAAGCAGGTGAGACGACTGTTAGTGGCACTGAAAAAATGACCTTCACGCTTAATGCAAGTGATTTAGCAGGAGAAACAATTGTTGCTTTCGAAGAACTTTATCGAAATAATCTTGAAGTCGCAATCCATGCGGACATCAATGATAAAGAACAAACAGTCTACTTCCCAGAAATCGGTACAACGGCGACTGATAAAGAAGATGGTGATAAACAATTATCACCAGAAAAGAAAGTGACGATTACCGATGAAGTTGCCTATGACAACTTGATACCGGGTAAGACCTATACGGTGACAGGTACCTTGATTGTCAAAGAAGTCACTGAAGATCCGACGACTGGTCTTGTGACTGATGCCCACCATCCTTTGAAGGATGGAGAAGGTAAAGATGTTACGGTATCTAAGACCTTCACACCAACAAAATCAAGTGGTAAAATCAGCTTAGACTTTGTGATTGATGCTAGTAATTTAGCCAACAGAACATTGGTTGTCTTTGAAAAGATTGTCCAACATATTGGCGATGTCAAAGTCGTTGTGGCTGTCCACGAAGATATTAATGATAAAGGTCAAACGGTCGAATTTGAAGAAAAACCAGAAATTGGCACAAAAGCAACAGATAGCCAAACTGGTGATAATATCTCCCTTGCGGATGAAAAAGTGACGATTATTGATACCGTTTCCTACAAGCATCTTTTATCAGAGAAGACTTATGAACTCAAAGGTACTCTGATGAATAAAGCGACTGGTAAACCCTTGACAGATAAAGATGGTAAACCAATTACTGCAACGAAGACATTCACAACACCAAAAGCTAAGACTGGTGAAACAACAGTGAGTGGAACAGTAGATGTTACCTTTACACTGAATGCAAGTGATTTAGCAGGAGAAACAATTGTTGCTTTCGAAGAACTTTATCGAAATAATCTTGAAGTCGCAACTCATGCGGACATCAATGATAAAGAACAAACAGTCTACTTCCCAGAAATTGGTACAACGGCGACCAATAAAGAAGATGGTAGTCAAGTCATCAGTAGTGAAGCAGATGTGACGATAGTGGATGAAGTTGCCTATGATAACTTGATACCGGGTAAAACGTACACTTTGACTGCGACATTGATGGATAAAGCGACTCAAAAACCTCTATTGGTCAATGGTAAACCGATTGTTGTGACGAGTCAATTGACGCCAAAAACAGCAAAGGGTACCCACTCAGTTCCGATTACTTTTGATGCTTCAGTCTTGAAAGGCAAAACGATTGTCGTCTTTGAAGATTTGACACTTGGCGATAAAACGGTTGCAGTTCATCACGATATAAATGATGAAGGGCAGACAGTCACAGTGCCAGATAGCAAGATTACGACCACTGCCATTGATTTAGAAGATGGTGATAAACATCTGACAGCAAAAGGAAATGTCACAATTCAGGACAAGGTGACCTATGAAGGGCTGATTCCGAGTAAAGCATATGAATTGCGCGGTGTTTTGATGGATAAAGCGACCAATCAACCACTTTTGATAAATGGTCAACAAGTCACGGCAACGAAGAAATTTAAAGCTGAGACCGCAAGTGGCTTTGAATTCTTGACATTTACCTTTGATGCTTCGGCACTTCAGGGTAAAACGATTGTTGTTTTTGAAACCTTGTATCGCAACAACAAACTTGTTACGAGCCATACAGATATCAATGATGTCAATCAGACCGTTGATGTACCGGATGAAAAAGGTAAGCTACCAACAACGGATGAGCCTCGACCAACAACGCCAAGTCAAAAAGGATTTCTGCCTACGACAGGAGAAACGGCGTTCGCTATAAGATTCTTCCTCAGTTTACTCGTTGTCTTAGGTGTTTTAATGGCATGGCTTAAATTTAATTCGGCTGGAAAATCATTTAAACATGAGAAATAAGCATATAGAAAGTATGCAACTTTATTAAAAGAACGAAAGAGACTGGGACAAAAGTCCTCTAAAAAAATAGGTGTTGAACCATTTCCGAAGTTAATCGGAATTGGTTCATCGCCTATTTTTGTGTCACTTTAGCTGAATGGTTAAATAGCAGGATTGATTGTTAGAAACAATAGCGAATTGGTAGGAAAACCGCTGATTCTGTGTGATTTTGGTATTGTTTTGACAAAACAATACCAAATTAGCAAAAAAAGTGCTGATTTAGTGTGAAATTCGTATTGTTTTGTCAAAACAATACGAAATTAGCAAGAAAAGTGCTGTTTGATTTCTTGCTCAATTCGTACTCTTTCTGCGAAAACGTACGAAATCAACTTTTCTATCTTGGTCGCTGAGACTTTTGTTTCAACCTTTTTTTGTATTAATCAACTTCAATCATTGTCTGGGTTAACAGATAAGCCATCATATGTTATAATATATGAAAAGCAAGTATTGTAGAAGAAATAGAGGAGGTGGTCTAATTGTATAATTATTGTAAAGCAGATTTGTATATGACGAATTTAATGTTAGACCATGTTCAGCTAATTCAGAAAATGCAAGGTCAGCAAATAGATGTTGATTATATAATCTATTTGGAGCATATCGCTTATAATTTAGAGGATATTTCAGAAGAAACGAGGGGCGCTTTTCCAGAGATAAATTGGACATCAATTGATAAACTTCGTGCTTTTATCAGCTATGAAGTGTATCATTTTGAACTTGGAGATATGATTGAGGTGGTTAGCGACGATATTTTGGTGCTTTCTGATATGTTGTTACTGCTTCGTGGAAAATTAATGAGACGACTGGAAAGTTATAAAAACTAAATGCAAAAGAAAATTGATAAAACAGCCCAATATTTGGCGGAAAATATTGACCTCTTAAGGTGCCCTCTATGTCACACATCTTTTCATCTTGAACAGTATGCCCTCATCTGCGATAATCGTCATACTTATAACCTTAGTAAAAAAGGCATCGTCAATTTCCTAACCATCAAGCCAGACACGACCCACTACACGCGTAAAATGTTTGAACCACGCCGTAAGCTGATTCAAGCTGGCATGTATGCCCCTGTCCTGAGCGAGATTCAAACCATGCTCACGCCCGGCAACCTGCTAGACGTTGGCAGTGGCGAGGGTAGTTTTTTGGCGTTGCTTGATGTTGCCGGCCAAAAATTTGGCTTCGACATCGCCCTAGACGGCGTCAACATGGCGACCGACTTGACCGACCTGCAGGCCTTCTTCAGCCTGTCAGACCTGACCAACCTCCCCTTTGCCGACCAGAGCATGGCAACCGTGCTGAATATTTTCACACCGTCTAATTACCGAGAGTTTGATCGTGTTTTGGGACATGGTGGTCAGGTGATTAAGGTCATCCCCGACCGCTATTATCTGCAGGAACTGCGCTCAGCTTTTGGGTTATCAGTTGACTACGATAACAGTGATGTCTTAGGAAAATTTGCTGAAAATTTCCCAGACTTCACACAAAAGGAAAGCCACTACGAGTTTGACCTCCCTAAAAATCTACAGCAGGATTTTCTATCCATGAGTCCATTAGAATGGCGAACTTCTGAAGCCGAAAAACTAGAAATTGCCAAAAATCCCCCTGAAAAGGCAACGATTCATGTACAGATTTTACAAGGTCATAAGTCTTGACACAGATTTTTGTGTCAAGACTTTTATTGTCCTAAAACTTGGAAACGGTTACAATGAGTGTGTAAGTAACCGATACGTGAAACAAAGCAATGCTATTTTTATCAATCCCTTTAATTTGTTTCAGCATCAGGTTTAAAAATCGTGTCAACACCATAAGGAGAAAATTTATGAACGAGTCACAATTCAATTTAAAAGTTGCAGTTCAGCGTTTGGGAACAGCCCTATCAGGCATGGTCATGCCAAATATTGGCGGCTTTATCGCTTGGGGGATTATTACAGCCCTCTTTATTCCGACAGGCTATCTGCCCAATAAAAACTTTGCCGAGTTAGTCGGTCCCATGCTCACTTATCTTTTACCCTTATTAATCGCCTATACAGGTGGTAAAAATATCTATGGTGATGGACGTGGTGGTGTCGTTGGGGCGATTGCTGCCATGGGTGTTATTGTCGGGACGGATATTCCTATGTTTATCGGGGCAATGGCCATGGGACCGCTTGCCGGTTGGTTGATGAAGAAATTCGACCAACTTGTCCAACCTAAAATCAAAGCTGGCTTTGAAATGCTAGTGAATAATTTCTCAGCAGGAATTCTAGGTTTCATCTTGGCGCTCTTTGGCTATACCTTAATTGGCCCAATCGTTGAAGCCTTGACCAATCTCATGGCTAAAGGCGTTGAAACGATTATCAATGCGCATCTCTTACCACTTGCCAATATTTTCATTGAACCAGCTAAAATTCTATTCTTGAACAATGCCATTAACCACGGGATTCTAACCCCAATCGGAACTGAACAAGTTGCGGCGACGGGTAAATCGATTCTATTCTTACTAGAAGCTAACCCTGGCCCAGGTCTAGGTCTCTTGTTAGCTTTCATGTTCTTTGGTAAAGGGTCAGCTAAAGCTACGGCACCTGGTGCTATTATCATCCATTTCTTGGGTGGGATTCATGAAATTTACTTCCCATATGTCATGATGAAACCTGCGCTTTTCCTTGCTGTAATCGCAGGTGGTGTGACAGGTACATTTACTAACTCGATTCTTGGGTCTGCATTAACATCCCCTGCATCACCAGGGTCTATTATTGCGATTGAGGCAATGGCACCAAAAGGTCTTTGGTCACATCTCACTGTTTTATTAGGTGTCCTTGCAGCTACAGCTGTGTCATTCTTAGTCGCTGCTGTCATTCTTAAAAACGATAAATCAATGGTAGATGATTCTGCACTCGAAACTGCACAAGCTGATCTTGCGGCTAATAAAGCTGTTGCTAAAGGGCAAGCGCAACCATCATCTGCTCTTGCCACACTTAGCAACTTAGGCGACATCAAACACATCATCTTTGCCTGCGATGCAGGCATGGGTTCTTCAGCAATGGGGGCGTCAATTCTCCGCGATAAGGTCAAAAAAGCTGGGCTCAGCATTGATGTGACCAACCGAGCGATTGCCAATTTGTCTGATGCGGCAGATACGCTGGTCGTGACGCAGGAAGAGTTGGCAGCACGTGCCGCTCAAATGGCACCGAGTGCCACACGTGTCGCAGTAGCCAATTTCTTAAATTCTCCGAAATACGATGAGATTATCGGCAGCTTGACGGGTGCGGGTGTTCCAGTGCAAGCATCGCCAGAAAAAGTGGTCACTGAAGCGGTCGGCGACATCGATTTGAACTTGATTGATGAGGTCGTCTTCGCCCATGATGCAGCATCTGTCGGTAGTGCGACCATGGGAAAAGAAACGATTCAAGCCATTTTCAGAAATCACGATGTGAAAATTCCAGTCTCAGACGTCGAATTTCTGGCACTTGCAGCTTATAATGCTCCGAATATCGTCGTTGTGACGACAAAAGATAAGACTGAAATCGCTAGACATCATGCGCCAAATGCCCAACATCTCAGCGTTGACAGTTTGATAACCACACCTGAGTATGATAAAATGATAGCACGAATGCAGAAATAGTCAGAAATTTCAAAAAGCTGAAGACCCGCATGTCGGGTTTTGTGGTATTCATCTAACATCTGAGGAGATTAGCTTCAGCCACTATTTTTAATTACTAGTTTAGTCATTATATCAAAGGAGGCGTCATGCTTGTCACGAAACGCGAACAGCAAATCATCGATGAAATTGCCAAGAAGGGACAGGTCAGCATTGCAGAACTGCTTGATGTTGTCGGTGTGAGTCGCAGAACGCTTTATCGAGATTTACAAAATTTACAGGACTTCTTGCCCAACTATCAGGTCAACCTGATTAAAATCGATCAGTTTTACACCCTTAAAGGAGAATTAGCCAATTTAACGGATAAACGTGTGGTCGAAGATTATAGCCAAACCGAGCGCCATTTTATGGAGTTGATTTTGCTGATTTTCGAGCAAGTTAAACTGGCAGATTTCATGGATAGATTTGCCATTAGCCAGCCGACAGCTACAAATGATTTAAAAATCATCGAAAAAAATCTGACTTTCGCAGGCAATGGTCTTGTACGGGAGGGAGGATTAGAAGTTATCGCAAGCGAGTACAGCAAACGGACGCTCCTCGTATCCTGTCTCATCAGCAACTTATCAACGCGTGATATTTTTAATTTCAGTGATACAATCTATCAAGAAAATAAAATCGTTCAGCTCTTTCAACAAGCCTATTTTGATAGTGTGACCATCGCTTTTGAACGCGCCAAGATTAGGGATATTTCGGATCGCACCCAAGGCATTTTACGGTTATTTTTTATCGTTACCTTAGAGCGACTTGGACAGAACCATCTGATTGAAAACCATTACAATTTTCGCCCCTCTAAAAAAGCCTTGGATTTTGTGACCAAGATTGTCCAAAAATTACCTAATTTTCGCATTAATCTACCTGAAATCATGTATTTGTCCCATATGGTAGATGTCTTACATTTTGATAAAGGAGGAAATTTTCTCTTTAATGAAAAATATGATACGAGTTTTTCTTATAAAATCCGCCAGTTCATTGAAACTGTTGGCGTGACCACAGGTTTAAATTTTAGTCGAGATGAAAAAATTTTTGCCTTGTTAAATGCCCATTTGCGCAGTAGTTTTACCCTACCTCAGCTTTTTTCGGATGAAAAAAATGATTTGGTTATTCGTGTTCAAGAAGAACACGAACGTTTGTTTAAGGTGATTAGTCGTTGCCTAGCTGATGTTTTTGACAAGAAATTTTCTAAGCATGAAGTGGCGCTAATCACGCTTCATTTTTTGGCGACCTTGGAGCGTTCCAGTCGTGTTTTTCCGATGACGACACTTCTGATTACCAGTCGTGGGCGCGTGTCAATGGCTATTTTAGCGCGTAATCTACAGACCCAGTTTCCTTTCATCACATCGATTAAAATTAGTCAGGTTAGTCAGATGGATCAGGAAGATTTGGCACATTTTAACATTATTTTTACGACTGAAAAGATTGAAGATGCAGATTATTCGACCGAGACATTTATTCAAATTAGCCCGAGTATCGCCCTGTCCAATGTCTCAGAAATTGCGCAAAAGATTCGGAAACTGAGAGTAAAGCAGACACCACGCCCACAAACTGATACAACGGTTGAAAATCCACTTGATTTTCAAGATTTCTTTTTAAAAAGTCAGGTCATTTTACAGAATTTTAGCATTTCAGAACTGACCAATATTGCAGATTTCAATGAAACAATTTATGACCTCATGCGTGCTGATAATTTAATTGACTGGGATTTGCTAGAACGTTTTAAACGAACATCATTTGGTATCCCAAAAACCAATTTGGCTTTGATTCATGGTATTTCCAAAGTTGTGCCACGTCCGGAATTTAAAATCTTTGATTTGACTCAAGACATTGAAGTGATCGGCATGGATAAGACCCCTATGTCCGCCAATCGTATTTTGTTTCTGACAGCCCCTCAGTCAATTGATGAGATTTATAATTATATCTTAGGTAAAATTTCAAGTTCCATCATCGAAAATACACTCTACACGACCATTTATAGCTCGGGAAATTACAAAATCGTTTACGAATTGTTGAGTAAAATTATCAGCGAAAGTTTTGCCAAGTATACAGCAGAAGAACGATAAATTACCTAGCCATCCTACTAAGTCTTGTCACAAGTTTTTGTGACAAGGCTTTTATTTACCTTTGTTTAGGAAGCGGTTACAATTAAGGTATCAAGAGAAAACTTAAAACGAAAAATTAACTAGAAAGACTTTGAGCGAACAAAGGTCCCAGTTTGGCAGGAGCGCAAGCGGGTGTCAAGTTTCAAGCTTTGATGAAATGAAATCGCAGAAAGAGGTAAATTATGGATATCCAAACGAATTTAATCAGACTAGGACAGGCTTTTGAAACGCAGGAAGCAGCTATTACATTTTGTGGGGAACAGCTCTTAGCTGGTGGCTATGTCACAGCAGATTATGTGCCTGCCATGTTAGAGCGTAACCGTGAACTTTCGGTCTATATGGGCAATTTCATTGCCATCCCTCATGGGACAGATGCCGCTAAAAAAGAAGTCCTGAAAACAGGGATTACCATTGTGCAAGTCCCTCAAGGCGTGAATTTTGGAGATGAAGCTGAACCCAAAATCGCGACGGTGCTTTTTGGCATTGCAGGTGTTGGCAATGAACATCTGGATTTAATTCAGAAAATTTCGATTTTTTGTGCAGATGTTGACAATGTCGTCAGATTAGCTGATGCCAAGACAGCAGAAGAAGTCGAAGACTTGCTTAACTCAGTAGAAATTTAAGTAAGCAGTTAAAACAATAATTTAGCTTTAAAATTTGAAATGACTGAAAGGTTATTTTATTTGGAAAAAATATTTGTGAAAACATTCACAAAAGACCATCTGGAGCGTAAGCAGAGGTCGAATAAGAAAGGGATATATCATGAAAAAAGCAGTACATTTTGGTGCAGGAAACATTGGCCGTGGGTTTATCGGAGAAATTTTATATAAAAATGATTTTGAAGTCGTCTTTGTTGATGTCAACGACACGATTATTGATGCCTTAAACGAACGAGGTAGCTATGACATTGAGTTAGCAGAAGATGCCGCGACACGGATTCAGATTAACCATGTCTCTGGACTCAACAATGCCAAACAACCAGAGGCAGTCATTGAAGCGATTAAAAATGCCAATATCGTGACGACAGCCATCGGGCCTAATATCCTGCCCTTTATTGCAGAGATCATCGCCAAAGGTATTCAAGCCCGACAAGCCGCTAATATCATGGCACCTCTAGACTTTATCGCTTGTGAAAACATGATCGGTGGGTCAGAGTTTTTGAAAACTAAGGTAGATGCCTTTCTGACAGAAGAAAATAAGGCTTACGCCAAAACATATATTGGGTTTCCAAACGCTGCAGTTGACCGCATCGTACCCGGTCAAACCCATGCAGACCCCTTGTTTGTCGTCGTGGAACCTTTTAGCGAATGGGTCATCGACCAAAGTCAGATCCGTAACGCCCTGATTCATTTGGCTGGTGTTCACTACGCGACGGACCTGAAGCCTTTCATCGAGCGAAAGCTATTTTCAGTCAATACCGGCCATGCCACAGTGGCTTATACCGGCTTCTACTATGGTCATGACACGGTAGATACGGCTTTGCAGGACGAGCGCGTGATGGCTGCGCTGGTGGCAACCCAAAAAGAAACGCGTGACCTTTTGTTGGCCAAGTGGGACTTGTTCGACGAAGCGGAATTAGTCGCTTATCACGAGAAAATTCGGGGGCGTTTCGTTAATCCGCACTTGTCTGATGACATCTCTCGGGTTGCTCGGACACCCATTCGCAAACTCGGCTACGATGAACGTTTCATTCGCCCCATCCGAGAATTGAATGACCGAAATTTATCTTTTGCAAACCATCTGGCAACTGTTGCTAAAATCTTCAACTATAAAGACGCCACAGATACTCAAGCGGTTGACCTGCAAAATCGTCTGGCGACAGAAGACTTGACCGAGGTGATTAAATCTGTCACAGGACTTAGTGTTCTCAAGTTAGTGACAGCGATAAAAAATGCAGTTGAAACCTTATCAGTTGGTTGACATTAAAAAAATCTCGTCGTTGAGGCGGGATTTTTTAGTAAATTTTCAATAGATTTTCAAGCAATTCGCAAATTATTGTGAATATTATCGCTTTTTATGTTAAAATAAGAGTGCATGGATTTTATCTTGACACACGTCAAGTATAGTTCCAAATATTAAAATTATAGAGGTGGACTCATGTCACGTAAACCGATTATCGCTGGTAACTGGAAAATGAATAAAACTTTGGCTGAAGCACAAGCTTTCGCCGAAGCAGTAAAAGGAAAAGCACCATCAGCTGACTTTGTGGATACTGTTATCGGTAGCCCAGCTTTGTTCCTTGCACCACTTGCTTACAACTTGAAAGATGATGTCATCCAATTGGCTGCTCAAAATGCATACTTTGAAAATGCAGGAGCTTTCACAGGTGAAAACTCACCAGCAGCAATCGCTGACCTCGGTATCGAATACATCATCATCGGTCACTCTGAACGTCGTGAATACTTCCACGAAACTGATGAAGACATCAACAAAAAAGCAAAAGCAATCATCGCAAATGGCGTGACACCAATCATCTGTTGTGGTGAAACACTTGAAACTTACGAAGCTGGTAAAACAGGTGAGTGGGTTGAAGGTCAAATCACTGCAGCTTTGAAAGACCTCACACCTGAACAAGTCTCTAACCTTGTCATCGCTTACGAACCAATCTGGGCAATCGGTACTGGTAAATCAGCTGATGCCAACACTGCTGATGAAACTTGTGGCGTTGTGCGTGCGACAGTTGAAAAACTTTACGGTAAAGCCGTTTCTGAAGCTGTTCGTATCCAATACGGTGGTTCAGTTAAACCTGAAAATGTTGCTGAATACATGAGCAAAGAAAACGTTGATGGTGCCCTTGTCGGTGGTGCATCACTTGAAGCTGAAAGCTTCTTGGCGCTTTTGGATTTCGTTAAATAAGCAAATACTATAATCGTTTAAGTCTTGCCAAATTTGGCAGGACTTTTTTGTTAAATTTTTTCGCATTTTAATCAAAAAAAAACAGAAAAAACAGAAAAAACAGAGTAAGTATTTTATAATTTGATATTCTTAACAAACCCAATAATACCAACGATTCAGAGAACAAAGAAATTTGTTCTCTTTTTGTATGCTGAATAATTTATGGGAGGTTTCAAAATGAACTGGGTCAAA
>NZ_BAAGGP010000061.1:0-18084 GCF_054658615.1 Pseudolactococcus yaeyamensis | reverse complement strand
ACGATTTATATCCATGAGAACAAGGAAATCACAATTGTGTTTCGCTTTGCGGAACAAGAACAGGAAATCGTGGCATTGATAAAGTAATAGAATAGACAAAGGAAACTGTTTTCTTTAAATACCAGTGGCTAATGGTGCGGGGAAAACAACAGCGGTCCGTATGATGTCAACCCTACTGAAAGCTGATGTCGGGAGCATTAAAATATTCGGTCATGATGCTGTCAAAGAGGCAGCAGAAGTCAGAAAACTGATCGGTTTGACAGGTCAATATGCCTCAGTAGATGAAGACTTGACAGCTTGGGAAAATTTGATGATTTTCACGGCACTTAACGGCTTAGATAAAAAACAAAGTAAGGCTAAAGCAATACAATTATTAGAAGACTTTACTTTATTAGAGGCGAAAGATAAGCAAATCAAAAATTTTTCAGGTGGGATGCGTCGTCGCCTAGATTTGGCAGTGAGCTTGATTGCCAATCCACCACTTGTTTTTCTGGATGAACCTACGACAGGGCTTGATCCCAGAACACGCGAACAAATGTGGGATGTGATTCGTGAGATGATTGCAAAAGGCACAACAGTGTTGCTCACGACACAATATCTGGAAGAAGCTGATCAGTTGGCTGACCACATTGCCTTGATTGATAAGGGAAAACTTGTCAATCAAGGCACACCAGATGAGCTCAAACGTGAAGTTGGCGATTTGAAATTCATTGTTAAATTTGAAGCCAATGCGACAAATGCAGGCGTTGTCTTAATCGAAGAAGTCTTTGACCGCGCATCAGAACTTGTTATAAATGGAAATGAAATACAGGTACCTGTCGAAAATACATTGCAAATCTCTGATTTCTTTGTCAAAGCAGAACAAAGAAAAATCGACATCAACGTATTTTCAATGCAAAAACCAACACTTGATGATGTTTTCTTCAAGTTGACTGAAGATAATAAATAAAGGATGACAAAAATGAAAAATACCCTTAAACGTCTGACAAAAGCATGCCGCGATACATTGACCTTCGCAAAACGCAGCCTACTCAAAATCTATCATAATCCAGAAAAGCTTTTTGATGTCACTTTTACACCAGTTCTATTTACGCTAATGTTTGCCTATCTTTTTGGCGGTGCGATAGCAGGTGACATGAAAAACTACTTGCCGACTTTGATTCCGGGCATTCTCGTTCAGAGCCTTTTAACAGCGACATCTGCGACTGGCGTACAAATGCGAGAAGATATTGAAAAAGGTGTGTTCGACCGTTTCAAATCACTACCAATCGCACGCATCGCACCTCTTGCCGGACCACTGGTTGCTGATCTTATACGTTATCTATTATGTACAGGATTTGTCATGGGCACTGGTCTTGTTCTAGGCTGGCAAGTTGGTGGGAGCGCCGTATCAGTCATTCTTGCTATTGCGCTTGCTGTCTTCTTTAGTTGGTCTATTAGCTGGATTTTCGCTTTTATTGGCCAAGTGATCAAAAGTTCAGCCGCCATTACCGGCATTTCGATGACCGTTATGATGCTCCTGACCTTCCTCTCAAATGCCTTTATCCCCGTCAAAACGCTTCCTAAATTCTTGCAAACTTTTGTCAATCTCAATCCGGTTAGTCATTTCGTGACAGCGCTTCGAGATTTGCTCAATAGTGGCGCAATCCATAATAATTTCTGGCTGCTCCTACTTTTAAGTGCTGCGACTGTCGTGATTTTTGCACCATTGACCACCATCAAATACAGCAAAACAATCTGATATTTTGGTATAATGGTAGCAGAAATAGAGGTAAGTCATGACAAAAGTATCAAAGGAATTATACGATAATTTGGGGAAATTGCTGCGCTTCTTTCGTCAACCACCGGGTGGTGGTGGCGGTAGACGAGGTGCTGAAAATAATGCACAAAGTCGTGTTCTACAATTTTTAGCCCTGTCAGAAACAGCCAAAACAACAGGTGAAATCGCCGAGAAATTAGAAATTAGACAACAGTCCGCCTCAGAACTTGTCAGTAAACTCGCCAAAAAATCATGGGTTGACAAGACAAAAGATGCTAAGGATAAACGGATTACCTTGGTCAGCTTGACGGAACAAGGGCGAAAGTTTTCAGAAAATGTGACCACACGAGATAGTGAATTTTATGGTCAATTTTTCGACATCTTGACCGATGCTGAACAAGTCGAACTGAATCGACTTGTTCAAAAGCTCTTTAAAGGCAAATTTGAACAGTATATGCCAAGTCGTAAAGAAAGTTTTGTCACAGCTGTTAAAAAACGCGAACAGATGAAGCGTGATTTAGGAAGAAAAAATGATTTTTAATCTTATTTTCAAAATCAGTTGAGTTTAGCATAAAAATTTCAAAAAAAGACAAACCGCATGAAATTCGTTTTTGAGAACGTTGATTTCATACGGTTTGTCTTTTTTATAATTAGGAAATGATGCTGATTTTTGACTTTCGTCTAAGCCAGATATATCAGTCTGATTCAGCCCATTCACGACTAAAGAAATAGTCATTTAAATGATAATTAGGTGTTGGTTGTTTATTTGTGAGAAAAGGATTTACAGCTTTGTCAAAGGCTAACCAGCCATTCCACCCTAAGTGAATGGTATCTTGCATAAAGTAAGGTTCACTGCCTTGTTGAGATAGGTCTGCAATTTGATTAAAACCTTGCGATCTGAGCTGATAACGGATTTTATCAACTGTTTTGGCATACATATCCGGATTTAAACCTGTATAGGCTTGCCATTTTTCATTGACAGGTGGGATGACGAACATCACATCTGTCTGATTTTTAGCAAATTCACTCAGAATAAGTTGAAAATCATTGTACTCTGGCGAATGCAGATATGAAAAGTTAGCTTGACTATCTTTTAGCTGTTCTAGCTTGTCTTTTATACGCTTTGTATAGAAACTATTCAAAATGCCAAAGTTGTTATTATTGGTATGGGTTTCACCAAGTCGCTGCGCTTGATCCCGTAATGCTGTTAAATTATAGGGCTGTGGTAAATTGTGAGCACGAGGTTTCACTTTATCCTGATAATTATCACCAAACTGCAGTCCTGCAAAAAGATTGTCTTCACGACTTGCCAACCGTTGTGCCAATTTAATTTGCCATCGCTCAAAAGTTGTTAGAGGTTTGCCAGCAACAATTTTTTTCATGAATCGACTAATCGGGCTTTCAGGAGCTAACGATAGAAAACGCTTGGCAGCGTACTTATCTTCAGCAGAATCAGTTGCGTGCTTTAAAAAACTATACCCCTGATCACTGGCGTAATAATAATTAAAAGCATCTGGTACCTGTCCTTCTTTAGCAAACCACTGAGGAGAAATCACGAAAACAGCTTGTTTATGTGTCAATTGTGACTGAATTTGTTGCATGCCGAAATAATGGGTTAGTGACTCTGCCCCTTTTAATCCGAGTAAAAAGGGCGTATAGTCTCGCTTATAAGCCTCTGATAAGATAGAGGGGTGCATCTCATCGAAACGGCGCCATTCACTTGAACCAAAAAAAGGAACAAAACGATGATTAGAGTCAGAAAGTGCCTCTTTTTTCAGAGCAGCATTTTTAAAGACAATCGGTGTCAATGCTGTTGCTGCACGTTTTTCGTCGGATAAGCGATGTGAAGTTATTTCAGGCGCAAACAAGAGTAAAGCGAATAGACCAATGAAAGCAACGAGAAGTGGCCCTAAAATCAGCCAAAGTCGTTTAAGCATGCTGTAAATCCTTTACACCTTGAACGATTTTATTGCCAGTGTTCCAGTCATCACGCCCCATATCAGAGACTGGAATTTTGACGTCGAATTTGTTCTCTAATTCAATAACGAGTTCGACAGTACCCATTGAGTCTAATACACCCGCATCAAATAAATCCTCGTCCATCATGTCAGAAATATCTTCCATAAATAAGTTGTCAATTAAGTCAATGACTGTTGTTTGAATATCCATTTTTAAATTCTCCTATAAGTTATTAAGTCAAGTTGTGATGCTTTTGTGTGGAAAAAGCAGCGCAATGAGAGGGGATTCAGACTTATCTAAGCTTTCAAAACTCAGATAATCTATAACGACAATACCATTATTTTGGAAAATGGTGGAACCAAAGTTGGTCTAAAAATCCTGAGAAGAGAAGTAGACTCAACATCACGACATTAAACGTGATAAAGATACCAAGCGCATGTGTCCATTTATTATCAGGTAAGAGTGGTTGTCCATTTTTTTTGCGTGTTTTATTGATTGTTTTCTTACGACGAACCCACCAGTCGTTGATGATTAAACCAACACCATGAAAGACACCATAAGCAATATAGTACCAAGTCACACCGTGCCAGAATCCCATGATTGTCATGTTCAAAAGATAGGCCACACTAGAGGTTGTATTTCTATTTTTAAAAATTTTCCGTTTCATCATGGCATAAACAAGTCTCATGAAAACAAAATCTCTAAACCAGAAACTCAACGACATGTGCCAGCGATTCCAGAAATCCTTTAAATCTCTAGCAATAAAAGGCTTATTAAAGTTGACAGGTGTTTTAATCCCCATTAAATAAGAAATACCAATTGCAAATAAAGAGTAGCCTGCAAAGTCAAAGAATAAATAGAAACCGTAGGCATACATAACTAAAAGTGTCGGCCAATTAAAGACACCGCCAGCACGCAAGGCGGTGTGCTGTAACTGTGGCAAGAGCACATCTCCAAAAAGATGCGCTAGGATAAACTTGTAAAACGCCCCTAACATCAGTGACCAAACCGCTTTTTCAATCATGGCTAAATAAGCATCACGCTCGGGAGGATTAAGGTAATCCTCGTTAAACCGACGAAAGCGATCAATCGGACCAGATGAAACCGTAGGCATGAAAATTATAAAGCGAAAGAAGGGCCAAAAAGTAACAGCCTTTAATTCGCCATCACGCATTTCCATGATCATGGCAACAGACCTGAATGTTAGGTAAGAGATACCTAGAAAGCCGAGTAGAGAATTAACATCTAATACAGCAGGTGTTACCTTAACGATGATGAGGGGGAAAAGTGATATGAAAACACTGAAATAGAAAACCCATTTATTATCCGCTTTTTGACGGTAAGTTTGATAGGCAAAGACAACGACTGCTTGCCAAGCAAGATAGAGAAGTAGGGCAAAGAATTGTTGGTATTTTCCCCCACCAAACATAAGACTGATAAAGGCAACTGAGACTAGACTTTCATATACCTGAAGCCGACGGCGGAAAAACAGCGCGATGATAATCGGTAGCAAAGCAAGTATCAGAATGGCAAAATATTTGGGTGTCCCATAAGGCTGCCAATTAGGCAGAGATTGTAACAGCTCGCTCATTGGTCATTCACCTCAGCAATCAAAGCTTTAATATCAATCTTGCCATTAGGCGTAATTGGTAGTGATTCCCGATAAATGAAGCGGGATGGCACCATGTAAGACATCATCTCATTTTCGAGTTCCGTTTTGATAGCCTTGGTTAATTGCAAATCACGTTCAAATTCGTCTCTAGCACCAGGTTTAAGTACAATATAAGCCAATAACTGATGAACCTTATGTTGATCATTATAACGTGGTACAGCAACCGCAGAGGCAACATATTGAGAAAGATTTAAGACATGCGCCACTTCTTCCAATTCAATTCGGTACCCATTAAGCTTAATTTGGAAATCCATGCGACCACGATAATGGAGCATGCCTGATGTATCAAGTAAACCTAAATCACCAGTATGATAAGCTTTTTGACCATTCAGCTCAAAGAAAGACTGCGCTGTTTTTTCAGGATTATTAATGTAACCTTTGGAAACAGCAGGACCAGTCACGACGATTTCGCCTTGCTCGCCAGCCTTCAAAATCTCCCCCGTCTCATTGAGGATAAAAGTCGGCGAATCAGCTTTAATATAGCCAATCGGCAGACGATCTGATTTATCAATCATCTCATCTGTAATGGTCACAGCAGAAAAAGCAACGGTGCTTTCAGTCGGACCAAAAGAATTGACGACTCTGGCTTTAGGAAAGCGCTGATGTAATTTACTAGCAGTACCAACGGTTAGCTCCTCACCACAGAAGTAAAAGTGTGTGAGACTAGGCATCTTTTCAGCAGAAAAATCTTCAGAAAGTAAGACCATATCGGCAAAAGAAGGTGTTGATACCCAAACTTGAATCGGTAAAGTCGGCAAAACAGCAAACAAATCTTTGAAATTCTCTGTTTTTTCTTTTGGCAAAGCATAGAGACAGCCACCAGCTGCTAAAGCGGGCGCCCAAGACATGACAGATAAGTCAAAAGAATAAGGCGCTTGTGCTAAAATTTTAGCTTGTGAGGGTAAGTCAAATTCACTTGATTCTAGCGTCCAATTGACAAAGGATAAGAGATTCGCATGTGAAATTTGAACTCCTTTAGGCTTACCAGTTGTACCAGAGGTAAAGATAATATAATAAGTCTCATCGCCAGTGACAGGATGTGTCAACTCATACTCAGTAGGTTCTGCAAGAACAGCAGATAATTGAGTAGCAGTTATGACAGGCATCTCTGAGATGTCAATTGGCAAAGGATTAATTGCAATTACAGCACTAGGTTCAGCAATTTCAAGAATGTTTGTCAGACGTTCATTAGCTGAATTGACATCAACAGGAATATAAGCATGGCCAGATTTTGTTAAACCAACAAAAGTAGCTAGTATCTCGTATTCTTGTCCACTAAAAACCATCACAGGACTTTTCTCAGGCAAGTTTAAGCTATCAATATAAGCCGCAATAGTATCTGAGTCTTGTTTAAGTTGTTGGTAAGAATATGTTTGCCCTAATAAATCATAAACTGCTGCATTAGGCGTTTTTTGGGCATGGTGATGAAGTGTTGTGATAAAGTCTGAAATGATCATAGGTAGTCTTCTTTCCTTGTGATTAGAACTCATTATAAATAAAGTGTCCCTGTCCTTCTCCGGAGTAGTTAAATAAATAGAGCAGGGCAATGATAATCATGAAATAGAATAAGCTCTGCAAAATAAATTTGATGACAGGCCATGCTTTTTGTTGCGGCAAATTCTGAATATATTTAATCAATTATGAGTTCTCCTGTTTTTAAGTGTCACTTTACCATTTTAACAAGTATTTGAGTAAATTGCTACCATCCAGAGTGATAGCGCGTAACGGATGGTGATAGTGCCAAGACGATTATACCAGACATCATAGTGCTATCAGCTTACGAAGCAAAAATAAATACTTACATTTTTGAAAGGTTGAACAAAAGTTAGGATGTTCAAACCACATGAGTATTAAGATGTTATTATCTATTATATCTTAGAAATTACGAAAAATTATCCTTCTAAAGTCTTATTTTGCGAGAAATATAAAAAAATTAAAATTGTTACCCACTTAGATAGCTTTAGCGAGTAGCAATTAGAAATTTTTCCTTCTCAAATTGGTTTTTTATTTGGCGTGCCAGCCTTACGTGGAAATTTTTTAGGGGTTTCTTTTTTCTTCTCAATGATGACCAGATGACGCTCGTCGTCATTTGGCAAAGCATAATCTAGCGTATCACCCAACTTGCCACCCAAAATCGCAATTGCGTGCTTAGCTTCTGAAATTTCATCTAACATTTGACTTGCCTTTAAGGACAGAAGTTTGCCCTCTTTTCTTAAAAATGGTAGTGTCAACTCGGTTAAAACATTGAGGCGCGCCACAGCGCGAGCAGTCACGTAGTCAAACTGACCTCTGTAAACAGGATTTTGACCAAAATCTTCAGCGCGGCCATGTAATAAAGTAACAGAAGTCATATCAAAACCGAGTTTGTCAGATAGTACCGCTAAAAACTTAATCCGTTTATTTAAAGAATCAATGATTGTCACCTGTAATTCAGGATAGATGATTTTCATTGGAAAGCTTGGAAAGCCAGCACCAGCCCCAATATCTAACAATTTAATCGGTGCATTGTCAATCACACCGTATAAAATCGGCGCAATCGAGTCGTAAAAATGTTTGAGGTAAACGTCAGTTTCATCAGTGATAGCTGTTAGATTAATCTTTTCATTTTCAGTGACTAGAAACTCAAAATAAGTCTTAAATTGTGCTTTCTGAGTGTCTGATAATTGGATGTTAAAGGTCTCTAGCGAGGCATAAAAATCTTCTGGTGTCATAATTGTCTTTCTAGTAGGTCTTTGGTAATCTGACGAATAACAGATTTGACAGGTATATGAGGTAATTTCTCGATAAGTTTGAGCGCATTTGCAGTGTATTGGCGAGCCAAATCATGCGTTTTTTGTAGGGCATTTGTGTGTTGGATAATCTGAAAAACAGCATCAAAATTTTCTTGTTTTAATAGGTCAGCAACTCTGTCATTCGCGGCTAAGGCAAATAGAACAGGTGCAGAATAAATGCCTTGTTGCATATCTGCAAGAACCGGCTTACCAAGTGTTTCGCGATTCGCTGTATAATCGAGATAATCATCCATGATTTGAAAGGCTATCCCGATATTTAAGCCAATATCGTAGGCTAATTGTGCGAGTTTATAGGCACCGTCAGCAAACAGTGCAACAGCACAAGCTTGTGCGAATAGTTCAGCGGTTTTACCTGAAATATTATCAATATAATCATCAATCGTCTGCTCAGTATTAAATTTTAGATTCATTTGACCAAGCTCGCCATTGAGTAATTTTTCCATGGCATCAACGCGCTGAGATAAATGAGACAAGTCTAGGGCGTGTTGAATCATTAGTCTAAAAACAGCAATGAAGAGATAATCACCTGCGTAAACAGCCACCTCAGCACCGTAAAGATGAGAAATCGTTGGCACACCACGACGTGTTTCAGCCTGATCAATCACGTCATCATGAATCAAGGTAGCCGTATGTAACATTTCGATGGAACTAGCCAGCGCGATTCTTTTATCCGCTTCTAAATCAGTAAATTCAGAGAATAGTAGCAGATAGGCAGGCCGAAGTCGTTTGCCGCCAGAAGTAAAGATGTCTAAAATTGCCGCTTCTGTCTGGGGATTTTTGACATGAATGGCAGCAGTCATCATGTGCTGTACCTGCTCAAGTTGCGCTGAAAGATGGGGATAGAGTGTCCAAAAGGTCATGTGTGTGTTATCCAAGTTTTATTTTCCTTTATCAACAAAGCATTGATAGGTTTAATTTTATAAAGTAATGCGTTACCAGCTATCCCGATGAAAAATCCGGCTAAGAGGCCAAAGAAGGCTAACCAGGGGAGATATAATAGCACAACAGGGGTCTGGGCAATCCAAGTCGCCATAAGGAGTTGACCGACATTATGAAAAAAGCCACCGACGAGAGAAATGCCAATCAAACTCACAAGTCTTGGTCCTAAAAGCTTGACGAGATACATGAACAGTAGGGCTAGAAAGCCACCAGCCATGCTATAGAGAAAGACCGAAAAGCTCGTAAAAAGCGCAGTGAGCAGTAGTTTGAGTAGTATGAGGAGGAACACATCAGATTTTTTCAAGGTGAAAATAGCGATGAGGACAATCAGATTGGCGAAGCCAAATTTAGCGCCTGGTGCAAAAGCAAAAGGTGATGGAAATATGGATTCGACAATTCCTATAATGGTTGCCGTCGCTGTTAATAAAGCAATATAGACAAGTCGATGCAAATGTTGTGTGTTCATTAGTAATCTATTATCCTATTTCCGTCATCATCACCTGAAGGCATCACCTCAATGACAAGTTTATGGGGGAGACAAACGATGGTTTGTCCAGTTTGATTGATAAAGCCTTTTCTGACACAGATCTGATCGCCACAATTGGCATAAACGATAGCGATGCGCCCGTCTCGAACTTCTATTTTGTTGCTATCACCATCATCATCTTGATACGTATATGTCTGATTTTTCGTCAAATCAAAAGATTTAATGATTTGGGCATCAACACGTAATTGTGCCTGACGATTTGGGGTTGACTTGTTACCTAAAAGTAGAAATGGCGTGAAGCTTGCCATCATCAGGCAGATAATGATGATAAAATCTAGTGGTTTCATCTGCAAGGCTTTGAATGCAGTCAAGAAATGTTGTAGCTTGCCCATGGTTATTTTCATTATCATATTTTATCATTTTTAACGCATTTTTGCTTGAAAATGATAACACAAGTAGAGTTTTTTGACGCATGAATCGCTTAAAAACAGAAAAAACGTTCTCACTATCAGAACGTCAATTCTTTACTTTTTAGTAGGTGCAGGCTTAGCAGCTTGAACCGCTTTTTCAAGTTCTTTGCCTTTTTTGATGATGTAGTCATGCAAGTCGTGCTTGATTTGCGGATGATTAAGGCCATATTCAATCGTCGTTTCAACAAAACCAAATTTATCTCCGACATCGTATCGGCGATCAGTAAATTCACGGGCAAAAACGCGTTGTGTTTTGTTAAGTGTCTCAATGGCATCTGTCAATTGAATTTCATTGCCAGCACCGAGTGTTTGATTTTCCAAGATACTGAAAATTTCAGGTGTCAAGAGATAGCGTCCGATGATTGCCAAGTCGCTAGGGGCATCGGCGATCGCAGGTTTTTCAACGAAATTAGCGACATTATAGAGACCTTTTTCGACCTCACCCTCAGGTGCAATCACACCATATTTGTCAACATCTTGATGTGGCACTTTCATGACAGCAATGGTCGATGCATGCGTTTTTTCATAGTCATTGATGAGTTGTTTCGTTAATGGCATTTCAGATTCCATCAAATCATCACCAAGCATCACAACAAAAGGTTCTTCACCGATAAAAGATTTAGCTTGAAGCACAGCGTGCCCCAATCCTTTAGGATGACTTTGACGAATGAAGTGCAGGTTAATATCTGTCGTTTCCTCGACAAGTTTCAGCAAATCATCCTTGCCTTTTTCCTTAAGCGCCATTTCAAGTTCGATATTTGAATCGAAATGATCTTCGATTGGTCGTTTCGCCTTACCAGTGACAATCAGGATATCTTCAATACCAGATTTGAGTGCTTCCTCAACGATAAATTGAATCGTTGGTTTATCGACAATTGGTAGCATTTCTTTCGCAAGCGCCTTAGTAGCAGGCAAAAAACGTGTGCCGAGTCCTGCTGCTGGAATGACAGCTTTACGAACCTTTTTAGTTAAACAATCTTCTTTTATCATTTTAATTCAATCCTTTAATTTCTATAATATATTCATTTTCGGGGCGTCCTTCGCGGCGCATCAGTTTAATGATGCTTTCCCGAATATTTGCATCTTGATAAATCACATTGTAAATGGTATCAACGATTGGCATATCAACAGATAACATTTCTGCTAATTCATGTGCAACCTTTGTTGTTGACACACCCTCGATGACCATGCCCATGTTGGCTTCAATATCGGCGAGTTTTTCACCACGCCCTAGCGCATCACCAGCACGCCAGTTGCGAGAGTGGATAGAAGTACCAGTAACAATCAAATCACCAACACCTGATAAACCGATATAGGTCATGGGATTGGCACCCATGGCGACACCGAGGCGTGTAATTTCAGCAAGACCACGTGTGATGATGGCGGCCTTGGCATTATCACCAAAACCGAGACCGTGTAAAGCACCAGCGCCGACTGCAATAACATTTTTTAAAGCAGCTGCCGTCTCCACACCGATGACATCATCATTTGTGTAAAGTCTGAAATAGTCGTTACTAAAAAGTTTTTGAACATATTTGGCATCTTCAAGATTTTTAGAAGCTGCAGTGATCAGGGTTAAATCACGGACAATTGTTTCTTCTGCGTGAGAAGGGCCTGAAACGACGACGACTTCAGAACGCAAGTCAGCAGGAATTTCTTCTTCTAAAATCATTGAGATGCGTTCATGTGTGCCTTGCTCCAAGCCTTTAGAAGCGTGCATGACCACGACTTTGTGATCCAGAACTTCAGCGACTTGTTTGGCAACGAGTCGGGTTACTTTAGTTGGTACAACAAACAGAATGGCATCGATACCAGCAAGTGTGACAGAAAGGTCATTGTAACCAGTGATTTTATCGTCTAAAACAACATCGCTAAAATAGCGTGTATTGGTATGTTTTTCATTAATTTCAGTAATTTGTTCAGGAACATTTCCCCAAATCCGAACTTCATGACCATTATCGTTGAGAACTTGTGAGAGTGCAGTTCCCCAAGAACCAGGGCCTAAGACGGCAATTTTCTTTTGAGTCATAATACCTCCAATTGTATTCCATTTCATTTTAGCACATTCTCGATCAAAAATCATACTCTAGACTGAGAATTGCACGAGAAAATGTGCTAAAATAGAGTTATGAAATTGATAATAATATTGATAATAATAGTGGTGGTGCTCATTTTGTGGTTAATACATGATTTTAAAAAAGGTAAAAAGAATCCAAATTTAATCGAATCCTATCATGAAAAAGGGTTGTCGGATCAAGACATCACCATTTTTCGTCAAACCATGCAGGATGCCAAGACCCAAATCAAAACTTGGGAAACCGCTGTTAAGCATGATTCTGAGCTACAAATCATTGAAAATGTAACCGGTGGTTTGAAAAGTGCCAAAAAATTATTTCAACTGATTGTGAAACATCCAAAAATGGCTTTGACAAATCATGATTTTCTTTACAAACAATTACCAACTATGGTTGAATTGACTGAGACTTATGACAATGTCAAAAGCGTTGATAAACTTGATCAGGATTTAAAGATTGAAAGTCAAAAGGTAATTCGCAAACTATCTGAAAAAATTGCGAAAACATATGAATTAGAACTGTCTGATGATATTGAAAAAATTAAAGATGAGGTAGAAAATGGCTAACGATATTTTGGATGATTTAATGACTGCTGACCAAGCCACTATAATAGAAAGCCTACCGACACAAAGTACGACGACTGTAAATACGCTTGCGACATTGTCGGAAGAAGAGGTCGGGAAAGCAAAAGAGTTATCTAAGTCTCTTGATGAAAATAATTCCCAATCCGTGATTGAATACGGCTCACTTGCACAGAAAAAGATTGGTGACTTTTCACAATCTGTTTTAAACAAAGTACAGGCTAAAGATTTGGGTGAAGTGGGGTCAGCGCTGACTGACTTGATGTATCAGCTCCAAGAGTCTAATCCTAACGATCTGGTGGCAGAAGACCCGGGCTTTTTCAAAAAAATGTTTGGCAAAGTCAAAAAATCAATTTTTGAAGTGACACAAAAATATCAAAAATTGGGTGCTGGGATTGATAAAATTTCGATTAAGTTGACGCATGAATACAAAGGTTTATTGGAAGATAATAAAACTTTGGAAACACTTTACGCTGAGAATTTGGATTATTTCCATGCTCTTAATGTCTATATTGCGGGTGCAGAGTTAAAAATCAAGGAACTTGATCAAACAATCATTCCTCAAGCGAAAATTGAAGCGGAAAACACACCAGATAATGCCATTGCTGTTCAAAAGATTTCTGATTTGGAAAGCTATAAAAATCGGTTGGACAAACGTCAGTATGATTTGAAGTTAGCGCGTCAGATTACGATTCAACAGGCACCGCAAATTCGGATGATTCAAAATACCAATCAAGAATTGGCTGAGAAGATTCAAACATCTATTAACACTGCCATTCCATTGTGGAAAAATCAGGTTGCCATTGCCCTGACACTCTTGAAACAAAAAGACGCTTTGACAAGCCAGCGAATTGTATCCAATACGACTAATGATTTATTGACCAAAAATTCTGAAATGTTGAAACAGTCGTCTATAGAAGCAGCACGTGAAAATGAACGAGGTGTGGTTGATATTGAGACACTTAAAACGACTCAGGCTAATTTGATTGAAACCATTCAAGAAACGATGAACATTCAACGTGAAGGTGCCATCAAGCGCCGTCAAGGCGAGGTGGAGTTAGCCCAGCTCGAAGAAGAAATTAAAGCTAAATTACTGGCTTTATCCAATAAAGAGAAAAGCGAGTAAAATCTATCTCGCTTTTTTTACGCCTTAAAATTGGACTATACCATTTTTGACAAAGATCAGAAAAAGATGTAAAATAAGGCAAAGCGTATTTAAAGAAAGAATGAGGTAAAGTCAATGACAACTTACTATATTAAGGCAGACAAATTTTTCTATCCTTATGAAGTTAAAGTGGGTGGCTACTTAGAAGTCACTGCAGATGGCAAATTTGGCAAACATACCATGCAAACACCCGAAAATGCTGAAATTTTAGATTACAGTGGTAAATTTATTGCACCGGGCTTGGTTGACACGCATGTGCATGGCTATGCGGGGGCTGATGTCATGGATAACGATAAAGAGGGGATTATACACACCATGAGTGACGCCCTTTTGTCAACAGGTGTGACATCGTTTTTACCAACTGCTTTGACAGCAAGTTATGAGCAATTGCGTGATATTTGTGAAACGATTGGTGAGCATTATGCAGAGGCATCAGGTGCTAAAATTCAAGGGATTTTCTTTGAAGGTCCTTATTTTACAGAAAAGTATAAAGGTGCGCAAAATGCAGATTATATGCGTAACCCTAGTTTTGAAGAATTCCAAGGTTGGCAAGCAGCAGCTAAAGGTATGTTGTTGAAAATCGCAGTTGCTCCTGAACGTGATGGCGTTGAAGATTTTATCTCAAAAGTGACTGCGACTGGTACAAGAGTTGCGCTTGGTCACTCGGATGCCACTTATGAACAGGCTGTTCGTGGGGCAGAAGCTGGTGCTAGTATCTGGGTTCATGCCTATAATGGTATGCGTGGCTTGACGCACCGTGAACTTGGGATGGTTGGAGCTATCTATGAAATTCCGCATACTTATGCTGAGTTAATTTGTGATGGTCACCATGTGCATCCAAAAGCATGTGATATTTTGATGAAGCAAAAAGGTCATGACCACGTTGCTTTGATTACTGACTGTATGCGTGCTGGTGGTGAACCTGACGGCGACTACATGTTAGGCGAATATCCTGTTATCGTTGAAAATGGGACGGCACGTCTGAAAGACGGTGGTAATTTAGCAGGGTCGATCTTAAAGCTCAAAGATGGTCTTAAGAATGTCGTTGAATGGGGAATTGCCTCACCTGAAGAAGCTGTGCTGATGGCTACTCTGATTCCAGCAAAATCTGTGGGCATTGATGACAGATGTGGTCGTATTAAAGCAGGATTTGCAGCTGATTTCATCGTACTTGAAGCAGATTTAGAATTGACAGCTACTTATTTGAATGGCGAAAAGGTTTATTCTGCTTAAATTTAAAACACAGCGTCATCTGCTACTGATTGGCTGATGATGCTGTGTTTTAAAAAGGCGTGTGAGCGCTTTTATAATGAACAAACAAAGAAAACGTTTTCTTGTATTTAGCACTGACAAATTAAGCTCAAACGTGGTATAATGATTAAGATAAAAACTTTGGAGGATTAATACTCAAATGAAACGTATTGCCGTTTTAACCAGTGGTGGTGATGCCCCTGGTATGAATGCCGCTATTCGTGCCGTTGTTCGTAAAGCCATTTACGAAGGTATGGAAGTATTCGGCATTAAT
Organism: Pseudolactococcus yaeyamensis; assembly: GCF_054658615.1. Classification (NCBI taxonomy): domain Bacteria; kingdom Bacillati; phylum Bacillota; class Bacilli; order Lactobacillales; family Streptococcaceae; genus Pseudolactococcus; species Pseudolactococcus yaeyamensis. Next base: position 2,660 of record NZ_BAAGGP010000061.1, on the reverse strand, counting down.
TATGGTTATGCTGGTATGGTTGCTGGCGACATATTCCCTTTAACAAGTAGAGGTGTTGGCGGAAAAATTTCACAGGGTGGCACTTTCTTGTACTCTGCTCGTTTTCCTGAATTTGCTGAGCTTGAAGGTCAGCTTGCTGGTATTGAACAACTTAAAAAACATGGAATTGAAGGGGTGGTTGTTATCGGTGGTGATGGCTCATACCACGGTGCGATGCGCTTAACAGAGCATGGTTTCCCAGCGATTGGTTTGCCGGGTACGATTGATAATGATATCGTCGGCACTGACTATACCATCGGTTTTGATACGGCAGTGACAACTGCGCTTGAGGCGATTGACAAAATTCGTGACACATCATCTTCTCATAAACGGACGTTTATCGTTGAGGTAATGGGGCGTCATGCTGGTGACATCGCACTTTGGGCAGGGATTGGTGCGGGTGCTGATGAGATTCTCATTCCTGAACAAGATTTTGATGTGAACGAGTTAGTCGCTTCAATCAAACATGGCTACAAAAATGGTAAAAATCATAACATCATCGTCCTTGCAGAAGGTGTCATGACTGGTGCAGAACTTGCCAAAAAAATTAAAGCTGCTGGTGACGACAGTGATCTTCGTGTCAGTACTTTGGGGCATATCCAACGTGGTGGTACACCAACTGCCCGTGACCGTGTTTTGGCATCATGGATGGGTGCTCGTGCTGTTGAATTACTTAAAGCAGGTCGAGGTGGTCTTGCTGTTGGCATCCACAACGAAAAATTGGTCGAAAGTCCAATTTTAGGGACAGCAGAAGAGGGCGCCTTGTTTAGTCTTGATAATGGTAAAATCATTGTCAATAATCCTCACGAAGCGAACCTTGATTTATACAAACTTAACAAAGAAATTTCGTCTTAAACATTGATTGATTTTCTTTACTTTACTTGTTACTTCACTGCAATAAGCAGTATCAGAACACCTCTCGTTTGAGATGTTCATAAATATTGGTGAAAGCCACTTAATTATAGAAGGAGTTCTATCAAAATGAACAAACGCGTAAAAATCGTTGCAACCCTTGGACCAGCTGTTGAAATTCGTGGGGGCAAAAAATTCGGAGATGATGGCTATTGGGCAGGCAAACTTGATGTTGAAGCTTCGGCATTAAAAATTGCTGAACTCATTAAAGAAGGGGCTAACGTTTTCCGTTTTAATTTCTCACATGGTGACCATGAGGAACAAGGCGATCGTATGAAAGTTGTACATCGTGCTGAAGAAATCGCTAACCAAAAAGTAGGTTTCTTGCTAGATACAAAAGGACCTGAAATCCGTACAGAACTTTTTGCTGATGATGCCAAAGAATATGCTTACTCAACTGGCGATAAATTACGTGTTACAACAAAGCAAGGTGAATTGTCTACCAAAGAAGTCATCGCTTTAAGCGTTGCAGGTGGTCTTGATATTTTTGATGATGTTGAAGTTGGTCAACAAATTCTAGTTGACGATGGAAAACTTGGTTTGACAGTGGTTGGTAAAGATGCTGCGACACGTCAATTTGAAGTTGAAGTTGAAAATGATTCTGTCATTGCCAAACAAAAAGGGGTCAACATTCCTAATACTAAAATTCCTTTCCCAGCACTTGCTGAACGTGATAATGATGATATCCGTTTTGGTTTGGAACAAGGTTTGAACTTCATTGCGATTTCATTTGTTCGTTCTGCTAAAGATGTCAATGAAGTGCGTGCGATTCTTGAAGAAACTGGTAATACGCATGTTCAGCTCTTCGCTAAAATCGAAAACCAACAAGGGATTGATAATATTGACGAAATTATTGCGGCTTCTGAAGGTATCATGATTGCCCGTGGTGATATGGGGATTGAAGTACCATTTGAAATGGTACCAGTTTACCAAAAACAAATCATCCAAAAAGTTAACGCTGCTGGTAAAGCTGTTATCACAGCAACTAACATGCTTGAAACAATGACTGACAAACCACGTGCAACTCGCTCAGAAATCTCTGACGTTTTCAATGCAGTTATTGATGGTACGGATGCAACGATGCTCTCAGGCGAATCTGCTAATGGTAAATACCCGGTAGAATCAGTTCGTACAATGGCAACTGTTGACAAAAATGCACAAGCACTTTTGAAAGAATATGGTCGTTTGTCTTCTGATAAATTTGACCGTTCTAGTGTAACAGAAGTTGTTGCTTCAGCGGTTAAGGATGCGACAAATTCTATGGATATCAAATTGATTGTTGCTTTGACTGAGTCAGGTTCAACTGCACGTTTGATCTCAAAATATCGTCCTGACGCGGATATTTTGGCGATTACATTTGACGAAAAAATTGAAAAATCACTAATGATTAACTGGGGGGTTATTCCAGTCTTGACTGACAAACCTGCCTCAACTGATGACATGTTTGAAGTAGCTGAAAAAGCAGCAATAGACTCAGGTCTTGTAGGATCCGGTGATAACATCATCATCGTTGCTGGTGTACCAGTTGGTTCTGGCCGCACGAATACAATGCGTATCCGTACAGTTAAATAATTTTTTCGAAAGAGGCTGGGACAAAAGTCCACAGTCACTAAAATAAAAAGCAAGCTAATCCAATCAATTTTGATTGTTCTAGCCTGCTTTTTTTCTATATCCGACAGGTTACCATCAGTTTTCTGAGATTAATCGCC
>NZ_BAAGGP010000060.1:0-18116 GCF_054658615.1 Pseudolactococcus yaeyamensis | reverse complement strand
AAAATCCGTGAGTCCATTCCAGAACTATTATCTCTGAGAAACGGCTCAGTAGTCAAGTGAAAATTAATATCAATTAGGTAAAAATCGTAGTGGTTAATCACTACTAGAATATATTATACGAGGAGGTGTCTAATGAGAAAATGGGTTAATGATTTCTTTGATAAACGGCGAACTAAAAAGAGAAAGGGACGATTTTATCCTAGTCGCTTTTATAAAATTGCGATGGGTGTCACTCTATTTTGTGCTTTGTTTTTTATGATGCCTAGTTTCTATTTTGGTACAGAAACAGACCACGAAGATACACCACCAAGCAAGAAATATACGCTAAACTTTGGCGGTGTGAGCTTTCGTGTGGTTGGTCGTAATTACAATGATGAGACGCATTATCTTGAAGTTTTCTTGCAAGCTAATCAAGATTTACCTACTGGTAGTCAGGTCGAAATGATTGCAGGAGAAACACAAAGTAAGCAAATTCTTCGCTCGAAAGTTGTGCCTCTGACTGAGCATTATTTACTTTTACAAGTCTATGAGCTACCGAAAAACTTTCGGCAAGTTGTGATAGACATTGGACTTGAGACACGACAAGTTTCAAGTTTAAAAACGCTAGATATTGAGCGATTTCTCTCACCGAGCAATGAAGAAAAAGGAAAGAAGAGTACAGAAATTAGTCAAACAGCCTTGTTCATTTCAAGGTCTAAAATCAAATCAAGCGAGGGAGTTAGACCTGAAAATATTCAGAAGTATTTGATTGAAGCTTTAGATTTGGAAGTTGTTCGGGCTAAAGAATTTGTGTCAAGTAATCTCAGAAATATCAAAACTTTGGAAAAGGAACTCCCTTTGTTTGATGAACAAATGAAACAAATTGAGGCAGAACAAGTCTATCAAACAGCAACTGAAAAAGAGAAATCGAATCAGGCGATAGATAATATCAAACAAGAAAAAGAAGGTATGCAGGCAAAAATTAAGGAGGCAGAACAAGCCAATATTGAGCTAGAGGAAAAAATCAACAAGTTGAAATTGAAACAAGCTGATTTGATAAATGGGGATGATAAAAAAGTGGCTAGTGATTGAAAAAATAATCCATATGACTTAGTTTATTTCCTAGTTTTTCGGAAAGTTATAGCTGAAAAATGCGCCACTAATTTGGTGGTAAGCACCACTATTTTCCACTAAAGTACCTAAAAATCACCCACTAAACGCCCACTAATGGGCAAGACTAGAGGGACGCAGTAAACACCCGACACCGTCGGGTTGGGGAGCGATAGCGCCCCTGTTTTGTCTTATGCCCTTGCATTTAGAACAAGAATGTTCAAAAGAGAATGAAAAGAAAGCAGGAAAATATTTGAAATCAGAAGTACAGACGATTAAAGTTTGGAATGTACCGACCATTGATTTGACTTTATTTGATGAGGAGGCAGCGAAACATGGCATGAATCGTTCGGCGTATTTGCGTTACTTGATTCATCATATTGCGACCTTACCGATTATCCTTGACCAGACTTATCGCTATGAAAAATTGGTTGAGGGCGTTGTGGCGCATCTTGATTTGAATACACAAATGATCGCCCAAGCAATTGAGGAAGGAGCATTACCTGAATGGAACGAAAACTAAAAAAGCAGCGTCACGAATTTTCCTATCGCCCCAATCCAGTTGCCCAACTTGCCCTTGCCCGCTTAACGGAAAATGGGCAAAGTAAAAATCAAGCCTTGAATGATGTGCTTGCTCGATACGTGCAGTTGGCACAAGAAAATGAGAAGCTTGAAGAAAAGTTAAGAATACTTGATTCAAGTTACCGAGCCAATTTATTGCCCCTTCTTCGAGCGATTGAGAAAAACACAGATGTCTTACTCGAACTTGAAAATTCTCGGTTGGCAGGTGGGGATAATGTCGATTTTTATTCTAGGCAAGAAGAGCAACAACTTGCGGTAAAAAAAGCAACTGACCATGTTCAAACTTTACACCATGACCAAATGCGCCATGTGCAACGAGGGAAAATATGAGTAAGCCAGCCATCATTATGACAGGGAAGTTTGCCCGCCCTAAGTCTAAGGTATTTGGGTCATACATTGATTATATGGCAAGAGATGAAGCAGTTCGAAATGAAAGATACTACGCTTACTCAGCTTTTATCAATCAAGAAAATACGGGTGCGATTTATTCAGATGAGGCAGAAAATTTGGATGACTACATTGATTATATGGCAAATCCTTATAAGACCAGTCACTTGTTTACACAAGATAAAAATGATTTGACCCTTGATGAGAAACTGGAGCTGAAAGAGAAATTTCAACTGGCTTATGATAATGAGAGTGTGATGTGGCAAGATGTTTTCAGTTTTGACAATGCTTGGTTGGTTGAGAAGGGTTTTCTCAATCCTAAGACCAATGAATTAGATGAGCTGAAAATCCAAAGTGCGACTCGTGCAGGCATGAATCAGATGTTAAAGCATGAGGGTTTACTTGACAGTGCGGTTTGGACTGCGAGCATTCATTACAATACAAAAAATATTCACGTTCATGTGGCAACGGTCGAGCCTTATCCCACTCGTGAGAACAAGCGATTGGTGGATAAGGAGACAGGTGAGATCTGTATGGAGGGAAAAGGTAATCGAAGTCGGAAAACATTGCGAGCCATGAAAAGTGGTTTCGCAAATGACCTGTTGGAGCTTGTCCCACTTTACCAACAAATTGATGCTTTACAAAAAATCATGATTGAAGGCAAACGAAAAGCGCCTTTTCTTGAAATGGATAGTCCTCAGTTACATCAGACTCTCAATCTCTTGCGCCAAAAACTGCCGCTTGAAAAAGGGTATTGGAAAGAGGGTTATGCCAAACGTTTCAGTTTTGACGAACCCCTTCAAGCGCTTGTGGATAATTTTCTTCAAGATTATTTTATAGAGGAAATTCAAACCTTGAAAAGTTTATTTGACAAAATTGAGCAGGAACAAGGGCGTACTTATGGGGATTTCAAAGGTCAGGGGGATTGGCAAAAAGGAAAATGGGCAGTGCTTTATAAGCGACTAGGAAATGATATTTTGAATGAATTGAGAAATGAAAGTCACACAAGGTCAATTCATGGTTCTAGGTTAGATAATCAAATGGCTAGCTTACCATTTTCTAAAATGACTGATAGAGAACAAGCGATTGAAAAAGCGCTAGAAAAATTAGTGAGACATACCGCACCAGTTCGTCAAGTAAGAGAAGTTACGAACCGTTTGGAAAATTTAGCTCCCAGTCTTCTTGAAAAAGAAGAACGGGCGTTGCCTGAAAAAATTCCAAAACTTCAAGGGACTTCTTCCATCACTTCCCAACGTTTTGAAATCAATAGGCAACAATTAAGAGAAAACTTATCAAAAGAAAACGGACAAGCTCAATCTGATAAAATGACCAATCTGCACGATTTTAGTCCGAAGAATCAACTCAGAATTTTGGCGCAATGTCCAAACGCCACCCTTTTATTTACGAAAGAAAAATGGACATACTATCAATTTCTGATTTCTCCCAAGGCGCCACCTATTTCGGTTATTGACCCAGTCAAAGACGAGCAGGGGCGATTAGTGGCTTTTAAAGAAAGTGGTCGCTTTGACATGAGTCAAGTAATTTATCAAGGCACTATACCGCTAGAGCAGATGATGAAGAAAATAAAGTTAGAAGAACAGCTTGACAAAAAGAAAGGTGTCAGTTCAAGAAAAGGAAGCTATCGAGAAAATCAAATGAAAAATTTTCAAAATCAACACTTATCACATCATATTCAAAAAGTCTTTCGTCGTACCTATCAAGATTTTTTGAATGAGCAAGCACATCGACAGTTAGAATTTGAACAGGAAAGGCAGGTTTAGTCTGGAGAGGTTGAGTATATTAACAAACAGAGAAAAAATGTATTGTGGTAGTTTGGCTACTTAAATGTTAAACTAAAGATGACAAGGCAAAGGAGAACAAGATGACTGAACCTAAAAATGATATCAAGCTCTTTGAAAATGGGCAAGTCCGTACCGTTTGGGATGAAGAAAATGAAAAATGGTGGCTGTCAATTATTGATGTGGTGGCTATTTTAACTGAACAAAGTAATTACACTAAAGTTCGAAATTATTGGAAATGGTTGAAAAAGAAACTGACGGATGAAGGAAGTCAACTGGTTAGTCATACTAACCAGTTGAAAATGAAAGCGCCCGATGGCAAAATGAGATTGACTGATGTGGCAGATACTGAACAAATCTTACGCCTGATTCAATCCATTCCAAGCAAAAAAGCTGAACCCTTTAAACTTTGGTTGGCGCAAGTCGGGAGTGAACGTATTGATGAGACGGTTGACCCTGAGCTTTCGATTGACAGAGCCATTCAAAACTATCGCCGTCTTGGTTATTCAGAGAGTTGGATTAATCAGCGGATTCGCTCAATTGAAGTCAGAAAAGGCTTAACAGACGAATGGGATAAGTCTGGTGTCAAAAGAGGGAAAGAGTATGCGACTTTAACTGATTTGATGACTGAGACTTGGAGTGGTCTGAAAACTAGAGCGTATAAAAATCACAAAGGCTTAAAAAAAGAAAATCTCAGGGATAACATGACTAATACTGAACAGGTCTTGAATATGCTTGCGGAAGTTACTGCCACAGATATATCGGTAGCACGTGAACCGTCTGATTTTGATGAAAGTAAGACTATCGCTAAAGAGGGCGCAAGTATTGCCAAGAGCGCTAGAGAACAGTTGGAACTAAAAACAGGAAAACCCGCCATAAGCAAGTTAAACGCTAAGAATTTAAGGCAAATCCAATTAGACTTAGAAGAAAAAGACCAGTGATTTATTGGTTTCATTTATAAATAGAGTAAGCAAGAGAGGATAATCTTTCTTGCTTTTTTGGTACACAAATAGATAAAAACAATTGAATAGAGACAGTTAAGAGCGTAGAAGCAGAATCTTCTAGGCTCTTTTTTCTTCTTGAAGGGAGGAAGTGAGACATGAAATTTTATACGGAAACACAGGTAGCACAAGCAAGAAATACCGATATTTTAGAGTATATGATTGCGCACGGTGAAGATTTTATCAAGGAAGGGGGCTATTATCGACATTCGGAACATTCTAGTTGGGTCTTTGATGATAGGAAAAAGATGATTCATTTCAATAAGGGGATGCCATATGAGGGAAAAGAAATCCGACATACAACAAATTGTTTGACAGTTGCCATGATGTTGTATGATTTGCCTTTTCAAGAGGCAATTGGCGATGTTTTAAGCGCACAAGCAAGTGACGTCTCGGCTTATTTTTTAGACAGACAAGAAAATCAATCAAATTTTAATTACACCAAAGAGATACGGGAATCACAAACTTTTACCAAAGGCTTTGATTATCTAACAAAAGTAAGAGAAATTGATCCGCAGCTTGTGACGGACTTATATATGAAAGGGCTAGTCCGTCAAGATACACGGCAGAATATTGTCTTTAAAATGTTGGAACGCTCTGAATCCTCGAAACAAGGTAGTGTGCGTTGTAACGGGGTGGAATTGCGTGGCACAGTAAAAATACCAAAGGCTAAGCGCTTAATAAAAGATAGACCTTATTTCATGCAGTTACATGAAAATAATGAACACAATGCCGGGTTTCATGCTCGAATGACCCATACCAAACCCACAACGGAGCTAAAAGTTTTTGAAGCACCAATTGAAGTTTTGAGCTATCTCTCCCTATATAAACAGACGATTTTTTCGTCCGATTATGCGAAAGACAACAATGTGGAATATCTTTCCATGCACGGTTTAAAGCACACTATGGTACATGATTTTTATGGCAAAATTGTGATGAATAATAAGGCATTAACTGAAAATAGCCTAGATTATTATCCACAAATCACACTTTGCGTCAATAATGATGAGGCGGGACGAGCCTTTACACAGAGCTTTCGAGAAAATCTATTGGCGTTAGGCTATTCCAAAAATTTTGTTCAAGCAAAGGTATGTGATGAACTACCTGAAATTGAAGGGGAAACTGAGATAGACTTTAACGACTTACTCAAATTTACGCATAAAGCTGAGGCAAAACAAAAGAAAGGCTCAGAAATCACACCAACAAAACAAAAAGAGAATGCGCCAAGGATTGTTGCCCAACAAATGACATCGTGAAGGGAAGAAATAGATGAAATTCAAAACCAAAGCATTCCTCTTAAGTCTTGTGATTGGCTTAGTTGTTTTTCTGGGAATTATACAGGGGTTAGGTCAGTCAGTACAAAGTATTATCACGCTAGTTGCCTCTGAGGAAGAAAGGACAAGCAGCACTGGAAATTGGTCGGGCGCATTTACTTCTGACCTCCCAAAATTTCCAGAAATTAAAGGCAGCGGGCAGATAAGCGATGAAGTCGCTCAGTTTGCGGTTGGAACGGCGGTTAAATATCGCCTGTTGCCAAGCGTTATTCTATCGCAGTATGCTTATGAAAGTTCTTGGGGGGAATCACTTTCAGCTAAAAATGATTTCAATAACTTTGGGATTACGTGGTATTTAGGCTGTCCTTTCCCACAGGGGACAAGTCGAGGTATAGGTGGTGTTGAAGGTGGCTACTATATGAAATTCCCCAATCAGGAGACAGGGTTTTCTTATTATGGTTTCATGCTTGTTTCTCAACTCAATTTTAGTGCTTCCAGAGGCAATAAAAATCCGAGTGAGGTTCTGTTGATTTTAGGGCGAGGTGGTTATGCGGCAGCTGGGATTGATGAAACAAGTGCTTATTACCTTAATTGTATGAACATGATACAGTCAAATAAATGGGTAGAACGATATGACAAATTTGCGATTGACCATTGGCAAACCTCTGATACACCCCTTGACGAGAGTGGCGGTATCGCAAGTTTAGAGAAAATGATTGGGGAACAAGTTAATGGTGGACAGTGTTACGGCTTAAGCGCTTTTTATGCCAACTCAGTTTATGGGCTTGATTTAATGGGCAGTGGTTTTATGTATGCCAGTAAGATTGGGAGCGATTACGATTGGGCAAAGTTTGGCGGAAAAGTCATTTTCAATCCCAAATTTGAGGAAGTGAAGTCAGGCGATATTATCAACTTTGGTAGGGGTGGCTATGCCATATCAGTTTTTGGGCATACGGCTGTTGTGGCTCATGTCGATATTGGAAGTAAAAAGCTTATTTTATACGAACAAAATTCAGAAAAAGGGCAAATAGTTGCCAAATACACTCGGACATGGGGACAAGAATTTCCTAATGTCACAAGTATTATTAGAAAAGAAAGGTAAGGGCATAACATGATTGAACAAAAATCGAAAATAGGTGTCGTTGTATTGTTGGTTTGTCTGGTGTTTTTTATTCTGGGGGGTGTTTATTTTATCTTTTCCAATGAAAAGGAAAGTCAAGTCGCACCAACTTTTAGAAATCATCAAACCAATACAATGTCAGAACAAAGAAAAGAAACAGCACAAACGCATGAGGGAGTAGAAAAATCTCAGGTAGATAAACTAGATGAAGAAAATAAACCAACACTTTCGACAGAACAAACAGCTAGAGCATTTGCGGAAAAGTACATCAATTACCAGTCTATTGATGAAAGAAATCAAAGTTTATTACCGCTTGTGACAGAGAAATATGCCAAGGAAAATAGCTTGAAAGAAACGATTCCGACAACTCTAACAAGTTCGGGTCAAGTGATTGCGGTATTTCAAGATAAGGAAAATGCTCAAAAATGGTTGGTAGAGGTTGAACAAGCACAAGAAGGAACAAATCTGATGTATATGATAGCACTTGAAATCAATGAGGTAGGCAAAATCAGTCAGATGCGCTATCACCTGTATAAGTTAGCCTATTGAGGGAGGAATGATGACACAGAAAAATATAGCCATGAGTGAGTTAAAGCGAAATCCACATCAGGCAAGACTGCTTTCAGAAAGGACGAGTCAAGCAGTTCATGTTTGGAAATATTGGCAGGAGGAGATTTTGGTTTGTTTAGCGCCACCTGTCTATCAATCGCTTTTACAGGAAAATCAAGCATTAAAGGTAAAGCTCTTACATCAAGAAACAAGCAAGAAAAACGGAGGCAGTACAAATGGTTATTGATATGAAAAATATTCAATTGCGTAAGCAATACAATCAAACGATAGAAAAACTTCAAAATGGTAGTCAAGCAGATAAATTAGAGTTTCTAGCACAAAATCGTTACTTTTATGATTGGAAATTAGAGGATATTGTCTTTTTACACGGACAAAATCCTCAGAGTACAGCAGTCAAGACTTTTGAGGACTGGCAAACTTTAAATGTTTCAGTTAAAAGTGGTCAAACCGCAAGCTATTTGATGCTTGATCGCAGTGATTTATTATCAAAACGAATCAGCTATTTTGATGTTTCACAAACAACTCAAGGTAAAAGGGAAATAGTCAAGTTTCCGCTTGATGATTTTTATACCGTGAGCCAATATCTTATGCAAGTAGATTACAGTGAGTATCTCGAATTTGGTTTAGAAGAATTTCTGCGGGACTTTTCTTCTCCTGTACTTGAAAATTATGAGCAGTTGACTGCGACTGAAAAAGAACTTGTCCCACTTATTGCGACTTATACCTTAAGTGATACCTTAGGCTTTGAAATTAGTAGCGATACGCTTGGTGAAATCAAGAAACATTTAGCTACGCCGCACAATTTGATGAATGTAGTTAAAGTTGCCAATAACCTCTGTGTGCGAATTGAACAAGAATTAACGACAGGTTTGGATAGAATCCAATTTCAGTCACAGAAAATTGAGACAGAACGACAAGTATTTGAAACTCAATTCTTAGAGGAATTGGCAAGACTACTTTCAGTTTCAGACATAAGTGAACAATTTAACGTGACTTACAATCAAGCCAAAAATAGTATGGAGATTGCCTATCAAGGGAGTCAATTATTCTTGACGGATGTTTTAGAACACACAGATTTTGTGGCAAAATATGAGCAATATTTTCAACAGCCACTCGAAAGGCTAGTTGATTTAGAACAACTTGAAACAGAATTAAACCAAGAAGAAATCAGTCTTGAAACAAAAGATGATTTGTTTGCCTTTGAGGTAGAGCCTACACAATCAGAAGTTGATTATGCCTTGATTTTAGAACAGTTTTCAGATGAAAGTCGTCTAGAGTTTCTGAGCTCACTTAATGAAGAAGTAAGCACCTATTTTCAATCAACGGAATTTCTGTTAAATGAAAAAGTCATAGCTTTAGAGTTGAAAGTTTATAGCCCCAAAGGGGAAGTTGATGAGCTATCTGAAAATCCTCAAAGTCCTTATATTGTGGAAGTTTGGGAAGATGACGAGGCAGGCTTACAAAAGTTAGGGATTTTAGCCTACGGTGCAAATTATACACAAGATTTTAGTTATTTTTCAAATCAGCTCCAATCTTTAGAGGAAGGCATCACACTTGAACAACTTTTAATTGAAAGTGGCGAAACGGCTTATCAATTTCTGGTTGAAGAAACCAAGCAGGAGCAGCTAGAGAAGCTACAAGGGGAAGAAACGCCAACAAGTGCTGACCCACTTTATTTAGAAAAAGCACGATTCGAAACACTCTTGGCAGAAAATGGTTTACAAGATACTTTTTCTCTTGATATTGAGGGAGAAAATACACTTATAATTTCAAAAATATCTCTTAATGGGGTCTTAGAGACTGTTCAAGGCGAGTATTCCTCGGAAACACAAGTCTGGAGATTGAAAAGTCAAGCGGATGAGCGCTTGAAAGGACTTTTCACGCTTTCTGAACGGTTGGCAGATATTCAGGCTCAAGCCGTCACTAGCTCCCCTGATATTCAAAAAGAAGAAACTACTCCGATTGATGAACTATCTTTAGATGAGATTTATACTAAGGAAATCAAAAGGGGGACAGGCACACGAAATGGCAAGTTTCCTATGCAGGCTTTATTCTCTGAATTTCCCAACATGAGTAAGAAAGAAGCGCAAGAGGTCATCCGAACTTTTTATAGCACAACTTATGGTCACAGTTCATCTGAAATCTGGGTAGACCACATCAAGAAAGGCATTGATTTCCCTGAATTAGGGGTAGTTTTGTCTTGGAAAAGTGTAAGTGAAAAAGTTCGAGAGCTTGTTATAAATGGGGAGTATTTGAGAAATCCTCAAGAAGCTACAGGATACCAAGCATGGTTAGATGATGCGGATACTCAATACAGTTCATGGCATGACTATCAAGATTTGAAAGAGAAAATTCAAGCGACTCATCAATTTAGTCAAGCCGAAGCAATCAATCTATTTGACGATATGACGGAATTGACACCTGTTGAACCAGAGGAAAAAACTTTAGAACCACTTAGAACTTTAGATGATTTAATAGACGGTTTAAAACATAATGAAAAACTTATCAAAAGTAGTCAAGTCAATGATTTAGGAGATTTCTATTTTGCGGTCGCAGATGAATTAGAAAAGGCTCTAGTTGAACATTATCATGATAATGAAACAGTTTTCGGCAGTCTTTTAGAAAATGAGCAGTTTAATCTTACAACTAGAGAAATTTCTGAAATGCTTTATCATAGTTTGAAAGATTCACAACAGCTTGGTTTTGAAATAGACACCTCTCATCAAAAATTAGTTAAAGCTGAAAATGAGAATGAGGCTACTGGTAAATACTATATTCAACTTTCAGAAGATGATGATAGTTACTATATAGATGAAATCAGAATGGGCGATGTTCTCATTGCCACAAATAGTACAAACGTTTTGTCAAACGCCATGGCTTTTGACAATTATGAAACAGCGCTTACTTATCTTTCCGATAAAACTGAGCCTCAGTTTAAGGAAGCTGTGATTGTGGATGAAGATGGGCAAGTTGTTAATGATAGGCAAAAAGGAACAATAGACTTTATTGACCCAATCATTAAAGGCGATGAGCTGGCATACAAATTGATTGGTGCTTATCCACGCCTTTCTGCCTATTATGAGCATTTATTGATATCAGACTTTTCAATGGTTACGCTTGAAGATATGACTGTCTTTGACTTTGATAATGATTTTGAACAACGGAAGTTTAATGGCGTTAGGCAAACTTTTCAAGACTATCAAAATTTTTATGATAATGGTCTCCCTCTATCTGTTGTCAATGGAGAAGAACAGCTAGATTATCAAGGATTTTCTTTGGGTGCAGGCGATAATTTCCCACAAACTTTGACAGGTTTTGCGGAAACACTTTTTTATAGTTTTAACGATTTGCAAGAGCTTGAAAAAATGAGAGAGCGTGAAGTTGAGGCAGAAAAAAGTGAAACGACTTTAGACACGCAAGAAATTTATAATTCTTTATTTGAATTATTGGCACTATCTGAGTATGAACAAAGGTTCTCAGACTTAGGCGATGTGGCTCAAATGGATGTAGAAAAATCGGTCAAAGAGTATCTTGATAGTGAAGCCTATAATGCTTTTGGAAAAAATAGCTTTTCAGAACTGACTGCGACTGAACGAAGGGAGATTGCGGAAGAATATGCGGAACAGATAAGAGAAATCGCAAAAGAAAGAGGGCGTGTTCTTAGCGAATCAACAGAGGTTATCAGTCAAGAAAAAACAAGAGAAATAAAAGCCACAGACTTAGCACGTAACATGGGGATAAACGTTGTTCATGTGAACGAAGAAATGAACCAATCTCCAAGCGATAAATTATTTGAAGATATTTTAAAGGCATTTCAAAAACATCAGTTGGGTTATACTTTACGTGATAACAAAGCCAAAAATAGCTTTGAAATTTCCAACCAAGTCCTGTTACTTGCGACGATTGATTATAAAAATAGCAGGGTTACTTATCTTACTGACGATAAGCTAGTTCAGTTCAAAGAATTGTTTTCAGAGCATCATTTGACTGAAATAAACAAGGCACAGGTTTTAGATAAAGTTCAAGATTTACAGCCTGTGTCATTAAAAGAACGAACGGCTGAATTATTAAACTCAATTCAAGACAAACTTAGGACAAGCGAGCTTACATTCACTCTAGCAGATGACCTATATTTCATTTTCATGATGAAACATTTAGGAAATAGCCATGCCTTTGAATCCTTGAAAGATCGCTCCTTAGAAATCCTATCAGAAAACCGTGCCTTGTTTGAATCAATTGATGATGAGACAGAGGCATTGTACAAGGAAAAAGGAACGTTAGAGCAAAATACTTTATACCAATTGTTCAAAACAGAGCCTATTTTTGCACGTGGGACAGAAATCAGTAGTCGACTTGTGGGAGAAGTCTCAATCGCTGCTTATAATGTGAACCATGAAATTGAAGCAGTGAACAATGGCGAACTTTCGATGTTAAATTCTTGGGTTCATACATTAAGTGAGATGTACATTTATGCTCGTGAAAGCGAACAAATATCAGTTAATATGGAAACACGGCTTGATATCTTTCCTTATATTTTCACTCAAGCACTCGACGAGCAAGCAGGGGATATTGATTTTTCAAGAGACTTTATCAAAGGCATTTACACTCGTTTTGAAATGTATGTTTTAAGTGATAGACAAGAAACTCAATCCATAACAAAGGCAGAAACATCAGCCTTTGAATCTGAAATAATCCGTTCAGAAGTTATCGAGGAGCTATCTTTGTTTGACGAAATGGATAATCAAGCAACTGATTCAAGGGAAGTATTAAAAACATTCTATCTTGAATTAGTAGCTGAAAATTCTAGTCCTATTCAGAATATGCAGTTAAACTATCTAAAAGACAAGTTATATGAGATTGATAGGGAGAATGGTTTAAATTATACCTATGAGACCGAGATGTTTCCAAGATATAGCACTGAGTTAGACGATGCTTACAAAGTAAGAATTGACGAGCTGCTAGAAAATGCCCAAAAATATGATGGCACTACTTTAAGTCTTTTAAAACAATGGCAATCAGAGAATATAAGTCAGGTTGATTTAGACACAGTTTCCAAAGAAATCATAGAAAATGTACAAGATTTTTCTTTTCCAGAAGATACAAGTCATTTCTACCCCCAAACAAAAGATGGCAAAATCAAAGCCAACCTTGAAGCTGTCCGTCTCGTCAAACAGTTAGAACAAGAAAAGAAACAAGCGGCACCTGAACAACAGGAAATTCTCGCCAAATATGTCGGTTGGGGCGGTTTAGTTGATGTCTTTGACGAACGACTTGAAAAGTATGAAGCTGAGCGCTTGGCACTACAAGCACTTGTCACAAAAGAAGAATATCAGGCAATGGAATTGAGTGTTTTAACAGCCTATTATACCGAGCCTCATGTTGTTCGTGCCATGTTTGAAAAGCTAGAGGATATGGGATTTGAAGGTGGACGGATATTAGAACCCTCAGTTGCGACAGGAAATTTCTTGTCTGCCATGCCTCAAAATTTACGAGGCAATAGTGAGATTGTCGGAGTAGAACTAGATACGATTACAGGTAGTATTGCCAAACAACTTCATCCGAACGCAGATATTCGGATACAAGGTTTTGAAACGACAAACTTTCATCAAGGTACATTTGACTTAGTTGTCGGAAATGTGCCTTTTTCTGACCTGAAAATTCAAGGCGAAACGGATAAAAAGGGCTATATGATTCACGATTACTTCATTCAAAAAAGTCTATCACTCACAAGGGAAAACGGCATAGTAGCACTGATTACGTCCAATGGGACAATGGATAAGAAAAATCAAAGTTTCCGTAAAGAACTTGCCAATCAAGCCAACTTTTTAGGGGCTGTTCGCCTGCCCAATACTGCCTTTTCTAAGCTCGCAGGGACAAAAGTGACGAGTGATATTCTCTTTTTCCAAAAGACGACACTAGATCCTGAGCGCTATATCAGACAAGAATATCGACCAGAAATAGAGGAAGTCGTCACTCTTGAAAACTATCCCCAATGGGTCACAAGTGGTGCGACGTCTTTTTCTTCAGAGATTGCTTTAAATACTTATTTTGAGAGAAATCGGTCACAGATTTTGGGAAAGGTCAAAATCCAAAACTATCATGGTAAGACCTTGACCGTCGTTGAAAATGGTACACCACTTGAAGAAAGTTTGCCAAGGCAGCTAAAAAAAGTTGGAGGTACTTATCAAACAGGAAACCTGCCACTACTCGAAGAAAATTTACAAGAAAATGGCACTCAGTATTCCCCCATTTCAGAAGAAAAGATTGCGCCTTTTACTCATGAAATAGTTGAGGGTAAAGCCTACTATCGTGATGCGGTCGGCATAGAAGAAGTCAAAGTGAGTGGGCAACAGTTGTCAAGATTATCAGGCTTGATTGCCTTACGAAAAGCCGTTCAAGCTGTTTTTGAAACGCAAACAGACATCAATGTTTTTTCAGAATCTCAGTATGAAATGGCAAGATTAGCATTAAACAAGGTCTATGACCGCTTTATAGAAAAATATGGGGTTGTTCATACGCAAACTAATCAAACACTTTTCCGTAGAGATGACCATTATCAACTCCTACAAGCCTTGGAAATTACAAAAGAGGAAGTGATAGGAGAGGATATTCTCGTAACCTATGAAAAAGCAGAAATTTTTGAACATCCAACCATTCGCAAAATGCCTCAACTTGTCACAGCTCAAACTGCTCTTGAAGCCTTACAATTATCACTCAATCATAGAGGGGGTGTTTCTTTAGAGTTCATGGCGCATGTCTATCCCTATGCCCAAGAACAAATACTGGCAGAATTAAAAGGCGAGATTTACTTTGACCCGACACGTGAGCAGTGGCAAAGTAAAGCAGCCTATCTTTCAGGCAATGTCCGAGCTAAACTTGAAGAGGCAAAACAAAGTCTACTAGATTTTCCAAACGATGGTTTTGAAGAAAACGTGCAGGCGCTTGAAGCTGTTCAGCCTGAGTGGTTGCCACTAGAAATGATTGATTATCGTTTAGGGTCTAGTTGGATTTCATGGGAGATTTATCAAGCGTTTGCGAAAGATGTTTTAGATTTGGAGTTTTCAAAAAAGAATATGATCCGTGACAACTCTGATAGATGGGTGCTAAAAGATAAGGGATTTCAACCTAAAAAGAGTAGAGCATATAGTACCAATCGAGTTGGCACAAGCTATCTGCTTGAAAAATCATTGAACCAACAATTTATAGAAGTTCGAGATAAGGTCACCAATCATTCGGGACAAGACTATTGGATTTTTAATACCAAAGAAACAATTTTAGCACAAGAAAAACAAAGTAAGTTACAAGAAGCTTTTAAACGCTATATTGAAACTAATTCTAAACACCGTCAAACCTTAGAAACAACCTATAATCTCACGAAAAACTATATTGTTTTACGCCAATATGATGGTAGACATTTGACCTTTGATAGTCTAAATCGAAATATTGAGTTACGCCCACATCAAAAAGATGCGGTAGCAAGAATCGTGAACGAACAAAGGGGCTTGCTTGCCCACGTTGTGGGAAGTGGTAAGACTTTAACGATGATCGCATCAGGCATGAAATTACAAGAACTGGGCATGATTCAAAAACCACTCTATGTTGTGCCAAATCACTTAGTGGGAGAATTTGGCTCAGAAATTTTGCGAGCTTATCCTAATAAAAAAGTCCTCACAACAACCGCTAAAGATTTTGAAAAGCAAAGTCGAAAAGCTTTTATCTCTCGGATTGCGACAGGTACTTATGATGCGATTGTGATGGGTATGAGCCAATTTGAGCGAGTACCGATGAGCTTAGAGGCACAAAAAGGTCATTTAGAAAATCAGCTGAGTGATGTGATGGCACAAATTCGGGAAGGAAAACAAGAAGATGGCGAAAGATTTACTGTCAAACAAGCCCTACAAACCAAGGTTAGAATTGAAGCCAAGCTCCAAAAGTTGATAGAAGGTCATCAAAAGCGTGATACTTTTATTGATTTTGAAGAGTTGGGCGTTGATTTCTTATTTATAGATGAAAGTCATAACTTTAAAAATCTCTTCTTTCAAACCAAGCACAGTAATGTCGCAGGGATTAACAGTAGTGCGAGTAACCGAGCGACAGATATGTATCTGAAAGTCCGTCATATTCAAGAACATCATAACGGGAACAACATTGTTTTTGCGACAGGGACACCGATTTCAAATTCTATGGCGGAAATGTATACGCTCATGCACTACCTCGAACCAGATGTGTTAGATGAAGCAGGCATTCATCACTTCGACAAATGGGCGAGTACCTTTGGTATCATCGAAGAAAGTGTCGAGCTAAACGTTGAAGCCAGCAAGTATCGAAAGAAAACTCGTTTTTCTCAGTTTACCAATGTGCCTGAACTCATGAGCCTATTTTCTTCCGTCGCAGATGTCCAAACTCAGGAAATGTTAAAGTTGCCTGTGCCAGAACATACCACACATATTGTCGCTTGTCCGATTACTGAAGCCCAACGTGTCTATATGAACACCTTGATTCAGCGGGCAGAAGATATTCGTGGCGGACGTGTCGAAATGGCAGTAGATAATATGCTCAAACTCTGTAATGATGCTAGTAAACTTGCCTTAGACCCTAGACTTATCAATCCTTCTCTTTTTGATGGTAACGATAGCACTAAACTGCTAACTTGTGTTGATAATGTCTTTCAAATTTGGCAAGATACAAGTACTGAAAAAAGCACCCAACTTATTTTTTCTGACCTTGGCACACCTCAATCAAACGCTAGTCAAGATAAGTTTAGTGTTTACCAAGCCATTAAGGATGATTTGATTGAACGAGGGATACCAAGTGAAGCAATCAAGTTTATCCATGAAGCCAACAATGACAAGAAAAAAGAACGTCTTTTTCAAGATGTTCGAGTTGGAAAAGTCAGGGTGTTGTTAGGCAGTACTCAAAAGCTAGGAACTGGCACAAACATACAAGATAAATTACTAGCAGTTCATCACTTGGATGTTCCTTGGCGTCCAAGTGATTTGGAGCAGCGAAATGGTCGAGTGATTCGTCAAGGCAATGAAAATTCGCATGTTCATGTCTTTAATTATGTGACAGAAGGCACGTTCGATGCATACAGATGGCAAGTTGTCGAAAATAAACTCAAATATATCACACAAGTCATGACCAGTAAATCTCCTGCACGAAGTATGGAAGATGTGGATGAGGCAGTGATTGATGCGAGTGAAGTAAAAGCAATTGCGACAGGCAATCCCCTTTTGAAAGAGCGTGCCATGCTTGAAAATGATGTCAACCGACTAAAACTATTGTCCCAGAACTATGGCAAAGAACAACGAGAATGGGAGAAAAAAGTCAGCACACTCCCTGAGAAAATAGTTGACCTCCAAGAAGAATTAAAGGCTTGTGTTTCTGACCAAACGCTTATTTCACAACGTTTTTCAAGAGAAGAATTTGTCCTTTCAATCCAAGGGCGTCCTTTTTTCAACCGTGATGAGGCAGGTCTTGCTTTACTCACAGAGGGAAGAGAATATGCGAAAAGTTCAACAAGCTCAGAAACTAAAACGATTGGTGAGATTGCGGGGTTAAGTATCCAGTTGTGTGTCTCTACTCGGCAGCTAGAACCTTTGGTTCAACTTATCGGAGAAGCTGTTGCCTATAAAGCCATTGACTTGAATTTTGATAGTCCAACTGGGAGTATCGCTCGGATCGTCAATGAAGTTGTAAGCATCCAAGAAGGGAGGTATGCGAAACAAAGAGAAAATCAATTAACAGAAGTTCAAGCAGAGCTTGTGTCTGCACAAGACAATTTAGGCAAGCCGTTTGAGCGAGCAGATGAACTTCATGAGAAAAGCCATCAACTCGATAGATTAACCAAGGCTATTTCCCTTGATATGAGTTTGAGTGATTTAGAAAAGCTTGAAAAGGAAGTCACAGAAGCACAAGAGCAAGATGAACGGAATCAAGAAGTTGTGCAAGAGATGTAAATTTACTTCAATTTATCGGTTAATTCTTGCCAGAGTTTCGCAAACTCACCTTCAGCATTCGCATTTTCTCGTAAATAAGTAGTCACAAAGTTGATGACATCTTCTTGATTTCTGGCGTGTTTTCTGGCAAATGTTTGGCTTGCAGTCCTAGCGCTGTTATAGGTGCGTTGTTCAGGCGTTAATTTGTCACGGTATCGTTGACTGGCAAGGCGTTGATTTTCAGATGTTTTAAATGATTTTTCCACGATTATCTTCCTTTGTTTGTTTTCTTTATTATAACCTAGATGATGTCTTTTTAAAACTCTTGAATAATAATGCTTGCTTATATATCTAAC
>NZ_BAAGGP010000059.1:0-18239 GCF_054658615.1 Pseudolactococcus yaeyamensis | reverse complement strand
CGGATCTGTGACGCTTTCTAAATACGCGTAGATTTCGTACATCATGAACTCCCTTAATAGCTTTTCTTTTACTTTAACATAAATAGAGATACTAGGGAACTATTTATTTCATGCGTTTGTCGTGACTAACTATAGTTCTGCTATCCAAAAACAAAAATTAAGTGTAGATGGTATGGATTATCAAGCAGTTCTCACTTCTCCAACAACAAAACAACTTGATATTTTAGAAAATCAGTCTAACGTTAAATTTACTGGTCAACAGATAGCATGTGGGACAGGTATTGCCATTAATGAAAAAACGACGGTTAAGCTTGTTCTGAAGTGGAAAGATCCAATTAATTGGCAAAAACAAACAACTCCTGCTTTGGATGAGTGGGAGGGTAGATACCCGGAAAAAATGAATGAAATTATGATGTCTAATGCTGCACTTCGAGATGCTGCGATAAAAGATGTTAGATTAGGCATGAAAATTTCAATGAAGTACATTGATAAGCACGGTATTGAAGATAGTGAATTCATTCTATCAGGTATCTATAAAGATATGACTGAATTAAATGGCAATAGTACACCAACAGTTCTAGTATCTAAATCTTTTTTAGAAAAAAGCGATTATAGCGATAGTACAGAAGAGTCGAGTAAAGTATACGTAAGTTTTAACTCGTTATTTATTAGTAATGAAAAAGTAGAAATATTAAAGAAAAAGTTGAATGTATCCAGTAATCAAGTTTTCTTATACGATAATGAATTGGATAAATCTACTTTAATTATTTTAATAGGTTGTATATTATTAGTCATACTAGTTTTAGTAGCGACATATCTAGTTATTTTTAATGTCATGTACATCTCACTTGTGAAAGATATCAAAATTTTTGGTTTGTATAGAGCAATTGGTATGACATACACTCAAATTAAAAGAATGTTTATGCATCAACTATTCTTTTTGCTAGTTATAGGTATATCTCTTGGTGTGATTCTAGGGATGAGTTTTAATCATTTCATTATCCCTAATGGTATTGTCTCTTTTAGTATAAGTAATATTGGTTTTAACGAAGTAACGTCCATTTGTTCCTGTCTATTTGTTGCCATTACGACCTATATTTCATTACGTTTTCCTATAAAAATAGCTATGGCACGCACGGTAGTTGAAGCTAAAGGCATGAGCTACCAAAAAAATAAACAATCACACAAACGCTTAAGAGGCACTAGTTTAGGGTCAATGGCGAATAAAAATATTTTTAGAGATAAAAGGAGAGCTTTCTTAGTTATTATATCTTTGTTTTTAGCATTTACGACTTTTATGACGATTAATACCTTAATTCATAGTAGAAATGATGAAGATTTTGTAAATGCTCACACGGCAGATGATTTTATTTTAGAAAATCAAACGGGTTTAGGAGAAGAGGAACAGCCAAAGCAGGTATTTACAAACGACCTACTGAACAAAATAGTTTCTCAGCCTGAAATAAAAGATATTAGTAAAATTTCTTTTACACCAATGGTAATCAAGTACGAGCATCAAAAATATTATCATTATTTGGATAAATATTATCAAAAATACATGAGAATTTCTACAAGTGAAGGAGAGGAGCATATTCAAAAAGATGCCAACCAATTTTACGGTTTTGTTATTGGCATTGGTAAAGGGGATTTTGAAAAGATTCAAAAAAAGCTAACCACTAAAGTGAACGAAGCTGATTTTTATGCGGGAAAAATCGGAATACTCAATACAGATATTGATGAGACGTCAGGATTTGTCAATAAAGTATTGCATTACGATGTCTCTGGGAAAAATTTAAATGTTGCAATAGCAGCTGTTACAAATCAGAGTCTTTCAGACAAAGCAGGGATAGCACCCAACATCTATTTATATGAAGATGTCGTGAAACAACTAGAAATTCCCTATATTTATGAAAAAGTCCGTTTGAATTTTGATTCTGAAAATGCACGAGACGTTAATGAACGAATAAAAGCTATAGTCAATAAAGATAACAGAATAGGTATTGTTAGTAAATTGGATATCCGAGATGAAATGAAAACGAGTATTAAAGAAATGTCGATTATCTCTAATGCTCTGATTACGTTGTTTGCTTTAATTGCGATGATTAATTTTGTAAATGTTATAACCGCAGGAATTGTGGAGCGGGGTAAGGAATTTACCATTTTAGAAAGTATTGGGATGACTAGAAGACAGATTAGGAAAATGGTAATATTAGAAAGTCTGGAGTATCTCATACTTTCAGTTGCTATAACTTTAATCGTTGGTGTTCCGATATCCTACTTTTTATTTAATCTTTTCAAAGAGGAAAGTTATATGCAATTTACTATCCCTTGGGGAGCTCTTATAGGAATGATAGTGATTGTTGGTGTAATAGGTATTCTTATTCCAATTATATCCTTTATAAAAAAGAAAGAAGCAATCAGTGTAAGATTACGAAATAATAATTAAAACTAGATGGGATGAGTCTAGGACAAAAGCTCACAGTCACTGAAAAAATAAGCAAGCTAATCCAATCAATTTAGATTGAGCTAGTTTGCTTTTTCTCTGTTCTCTGTTCGACAATTCACCATCAGTTTTCTGAGATTAATCGCCATCAAGGCTAAACCAATCTCTTGTCTAACCTTGTCCCAGACTCTTTTCAATAAAATAGATGAGCACTAGTTAAATTTCTTATGATTACTTTTTATCGGCTCGTTCGTTTAATCACTTTACCTTACGATAGTTCTCAAGCGCCCAAATCAATAAGCATGAGAACACTATGATTTTTATTAGGCTTATTGATGCTTCATTAATATTACCTACTGCTAAGTCTATCATGTTTATGATGACAATGATAAACAAGTAGCAAGTTGCAATATCGTCTACACGCTTTTGACAAAAATAATGATAAAATGTTACAATTAGTACTAATAAGGATGTAAAATCTCATGATACATCAAGGTAGTTTTAAAAAATAATAGCTTATTTATGCTCGTAATCGGTCGAGCGTCTCTACTTGGCACCGTAATGCCAAACAATAAGCAAGGAGTCAGGCTCTTTGCGAACTTTTTTTCGCAAGGCCTTTTTTATTGTTAGAAAGTTGAAGATGGAAGCATTAATTTCAAGAATTAAGCGTGATGGTAGAGTTTTGGGGGAAGATATCCTCAAAGTCGATAGTTTTTTAACACACCAAGTTGACCCTAAATTGATGCGTCAAATTGGGCAGACCTTTGCGCAAAAATTTGCGGACAGTGGGATCACAAAAGTTGTGACAATTGAAGCCAGTGGCAACGTACCTTCAGCCTATGTGGCGGAAGAACTTGATGTACCGATGATTTTCGCTAAAAAAGCAAAAAACGTGACCATGAATGATGAGTTGCTAACCGCTGAAGTCTACTCATTTACTAAAAAAATCACGTCAACCGTTCAGATTTCACGTAAATTCTTGTCAGAGAATGATAAAGTTTTGATTATTGACGATTTTTTGGCAAATGGGCAGGCAGCGCTTGGTTTGATCAAAATACTAAAAGAAGCAGGCGCTGAAGTCGCTGGTGTTGGCATTGTCATCGAAAAATCATTTCAGACAGGCCGCAGTCTAGTTGAAGAAACAGGAATTCCAGTTCTGAGTCTGGCAAGGATTTCAGGATTTGAGAACGGTCAAGTCGTATTTACGGAGGCAGATTTATAAAATGGCAAATCAACAACAAGAAATGAAACATTCTAAGTCAGCAGTACTCGGCATTCAACATTTATTAGCCATGTATTCAGGCTCAATTTTGGTGCCAATCATGATTGCAGGCGCACTAGGTTACTCAACGAAAGAACTTACCTACCTCATCTCAACAGATATTTTTATGTGTGGGGTAGCAACATTCCTACAATTACAAGTCAATAAATATTTTGGTATCGGCCTACCCGTCGTTCTAGGTGTTGCCTTCCAATCTGTCGCCCCTCTTTCGATTATCGGTGCTAAACTACTCGGCTCAGGTGCCATTTTCGGTTCAATTATCGTATCAGGACTGATTGTCGTCCTGATTGCAGGCGTTTTCTCGAAAATTCGCAAATTTTTCCCACCGCTTGTGACAGGCAGCGTTATTACAACGATTGGGCTCACGCTGATTCCCGTTGCCATCGGTAATATGGGGGATAATAGCGCTAAACCAGAACTTTCTAGCGTAATCTTAGCAGTCGTGACGATTCTCGTCATCCTGTTCATTCATGCCGTCACGACCGGCTTTGTCCGCTCCATCGCCATCCTCATCGGCCTCATCATCGGTACAACCGTCGCTGCCTTCATGGGTATCGTCGACTTCTCACCGATTGCGCAAGCACCGCTGATCCATATCCCGTCACCATTTTTCTTCGGAAAACCAATCTTTGATTTCTCGTCGATTTTGATGATGACGATTATCTCTTTGGTGTCCATGGTGGAGTCTACGGGCGTTTACCTAGCGCTTTCAGATATTACTGGGGACGACATCTCTGAAACACGATTGAGAAATGGCTACCGAGCAGAAGGCTTGGCAGTTGCATTAGGTGGGATTTTCAACACCTTCCCTTATACAGGTTTTTCACAAAATGTTGGCTTGGTTCAGTTATCTGGCATCAAAACACGCCGTCCGATTTTCTACACAGCAGGTTTTCTCGTGATTTTAGGTCTACTGCCTAAATTTGGTGCCTGTGCACAGATTATTCCAGCACCTGTTTTGGGTGGTGCCATGCTCGTTATGTTTGGCATGGTCACAATTCAAGGGATTCGGATGTTAGGACGTGTCGATTTTGAGAACCAACATAATCTCTTAATCACTGCGATGGCAGTCGCATCAGGTGTTGGCTTCAATGGGACAACGCTCTTCCAAGCACTACCAGATACAGTTGAAATGTTCCTTAATAACGGGATTGTCATGGCAACGCTTGTCGCGATTGTTTTGAATTTGATTTTTAATCGTAAGCAAGATTAAATACTGATAATTCGACCTCGTGTAAGTTGACAGACCCGTCTAAATTTAGTATGATTTTCTTATACATTGAAAAGAGTAGCAAGCTGATGAGTTGACAGGGAGAATGGTTGTGACTGAGATCCATTTAGCGGCAGGTTTGTGAAGTTCACTTCAATTAGATATTGACGCGACTGTTTTGAGACGTAGAAAATTAGGGATTTGCCGTAAATAAGCGCAGCTTATGCGGACAAATCATCTATTTTCTTAGTCTCAAGGCGCAGAAATTCGATTTCAATTAAATAAATGATAATGAAGCTAGAGATAATCTAGGAATTAGGATGGTACCGCGGTTTTCGCTCCTTTACGTTGGAGTGATGACGGCGGTATTTTTCTTGTCATTACTTATCTACCAAAAGTAAATGCCAAAATAGAAAGAAGATAAAAAATTGACTTTACAAGAAAAAATCGCTGAGTTGCGTACAAGTGCACTTGAAAAATTGCCCAAAATCGCTGATGAAAAAACGCTGAATGATTTCCGTGTATCAGTTTTGGGTAAAAAAGGTGAGTTGACGGACATTCTCAAAGGAATGAAAGACTTATCCAATGAAGAACGCCCTAAAATCGGCGCTCTAGCTAATGAGTTCAGAGATGAAATCACCAGTCTTTTAGAAAGCAAAAAGACTGAGATTGAAGCCACTATCATTGCCAAAAAGCTTGAAAATGAAACGCTTGATGTGACCCTTCCGGGTACAAAAGTAGCCAAGGGCAATCGTCATATTTTGACGCAAACGACGGAAGAAATTGAAGATATTTTCCTTGGTATGGGCTATCAAATCGTTGATGGCTACGAAGTTGAGACAGATTATTATAACTTTGAGCGTATGAATCTGCCTAAGGAACACCCTGCGCGTGATATGCAAGATACTTTTTATATCACTTCTGATATTTTGTTGCGGACGCACACAAGTCCTGTGCAAGCGCGGACGATGGATGCGCACGATTTTACCAAAGGCCCGCTTAAAATGATTTCGCCGGGACGTGTTTACCGTCGTGATACAGATGATGCGACCCACAGCCATCAATTCCACCAAATCGAGGGTCTTGTCATTGACGAAAATATTGCCATGAGCGACCTCAAGGGCACGCTCGATACGCTTGTCAAGAAAATGTTTGGTGCAGAACGTAAAATTCGTCTGCGTCCAAGCTACTTCCCATTTACAGAGCCATCTGTTGAAGCGGATATTTCATGTTTCAAATGTGGCGGTAAAGGTTGTAACGTTTGTAAAATGACGGGTTGGATTGAAGTTCTAGGCGCTGGTATGGTGCATCCGAATGTCCTTGAAATGGCTGGTATTGATAGCACGAAATATTCAGGTTTTGCCTTTGGTTTGGGACAAGAGCGGATTGCCATGTTAAGATACGGGATTAACGATATTCGTGGTTTCTATCTGGGTGATGCTCGGATGAGTGAGCAGTTTATTGGATAGGGAGGAAATATCATGTTTAAAGCTTATGATATTCAGGAAAATATTAATGAGATTGCATTGAATGAACTGAAAATCAAGAATATTGATAGAATTTTCTCCTCAGTTACAGGAAGTTCGCAATTTGATAAGAAAAAAATACTATGCGAGTTACCTATTGAAAAACAAAGAGCAACTAATATTATTTTTGATTGGGAAAATAATAGAGCGAAATTTGATATACGTAAAGCAGCGGAAAAATTATTGACTGCTGAATTAGGGCATATAGGACGCAAGAGAAATATTAATCCAGGGTACTTGTTTATCAAATCCAATGAAGATGAATTTTTACTTATGAAATTAGAAAATACTGAGATTGTTGATAAAGATACCTTTGAAATGGTAGGGCAATTAGGTAAAGAAAAAGATTACCTCAAGGCTTGTATATTTAAACATGATTTTGAAAATATTGTAGTTGTTGATAAAAGTAAAAATGTATCGAAGTTTTGGATTTATAAATTTTTAGAATTAGATATTAAACGAAATGATAAAATTAATACACAGGAGTTCATCGCATTAATCAAAAATAAAGAATTATTTTCAGATGATGTGAAAAATCAAAATAACATTGAACAAATAGTTGAAGCGACAGAAAACTATTTATTTGATAATCAAAAGTTTGATAAGGAAGGATTGGTTGATGAGTTATCGAATAAATCGTTGATAGAGTTAAGCAACTATGAAGAATTTTACTCTATTACCTCAGATAAAATTGATTCAGAATTTACTGTTGATAAAGTTGCCATACAAGATAAATATCACAATAATTTCAAAATATCAGATAAGACTGAGATAAGGACAAATAATTTCACTGACTTAAAAAGGAAGCAACAAATAAAATTAGATGTTGCTGATAAGTTATTGACTTTAAAAGTTGATAAAGACTATATTGAATCGCTTAAAAGTTTAGGTTTGTAGCATGAGTAATGTAGAGTGGGACGGAACAGCTATTGAACCGATACCGGAAGGAAATTTAGAGTATTTTGAAAAAGAAAATTTAGTAGAAAATGGAATAGTATATAATCAAGAAAATTATCTTATTTATGAAGAAGAGTATTTGGTTAAAGAAATAACTTCTTTTAAAGATATTTGCGATAAATTATCTTTGAAAAATTATGCATCACCAATAAAATATTGGAATAATAAAGATAAACGATTTATAGAATTTTTATCTGAGGAATCAGAAAATACCATTTTTCTAAAGCAGCTATCAGAGAATAATATTGAAAACCTTGATAAAAAACAGTTGAATATTTCTGTTAATATTTTAAATAAACTGGTTAAGAAACCGAAGATAAAGACCATACAGTCAATTTATATTTTGTTATTTTTATCAACAAAATCCAAGTATGAAAATAAAAAGTTTACTTTTACCATTCAACGAGGAGAAAGTAAAAGTAAACAAGTAATTGATTTGAATACAATATTATCAACGAATTTATATATATTTTATGATTGGATTGTTAATGACGAGGAGTATCCTAGAGCATACGAAACAAGGTTAGAGATAATTAGAAATTTAATTATTAGAAATAACAACTTTGAACTTAATGAAGAAAATCTGAAGCAAGCTAAAACTAATTTTAAAAGGATTATTTCAGACAAGACAGAAAAATATTTTATTCAGATAAATAAATTGAAAGATGATTTTTTGAAATTATCTGAATCTAGAAATAGTTCGTATAGATCTTTGCATTTAAAGATTATTGGTTGGCTATCTGCAGTATCTTTGTTTATCTATGGTGAAATAAAAGAAAATCATTCTGGTAACTTGCTATCAAAAATTATATTTTCTCATTCTGAAAAATCAATTATCATTTTGACTATGTTTTTAATGTCACTTATTTTTATTTGGATATTATTTGTAATTGAAATGCAACAAAATAAAGTAGAATATCAGAAAATCAAAAAGTTCTATTCTGATGAAATTCTATTTGATGATGATGATTTTGATGATTATATAGATAAACCTCAGATAAATTGGGCTTACAAAGTGTTATTTGCTATTACAGTGACATTAACTCTATTGAGAATTTTTATTCCATTTATTCTAATATTGATTAAAAAATTTCAATAATTAATTGTTATCACTATCTAAATTATCAAGTGTATGATGAACAGCTCGGGCAATATGCCAAGCCATTACAGGCGGTACAGCATTTCCGACTGCTTTGTAGGCAGAGCTTGCTGATGTAGCAAAAACATAAGAATCTGGAAAAGATTGCAAACGTGCGGTTTCTCGAACACTTAATCGTCTCCATCCAGCCATATCGTTTTCATCTTTTAGAGTTGTATTATAATGTGCTTCAATGTTACCATGATGTTCAGCTCGGATTGTTGGAGAGGGTTTATCTTTGTTAATGCGATTGTTGCCTTGCATTTTTTTACCAGGATAAAATTTTGCTTTCGAGATGTCACGGATAGTGTGATTGGGTATTTCGGGACTATTGACTTTATCCCATAAATCTTCGATACCATCTTGAGAGGTTCTCCAAAATTTACCAGTTTCTCCATTTTCAGAGTATATTTTTTCTGGATAGAATTCATCAGTAATATCGCCTAAATCTTTACGGATACCCATGATAATAACTCGACGTCGACTTTGTGGCACACCGTAATCAGCAGAATTTAGGACGTGATATTGCACATTATAACCAGCGGTATCAAAATCATCTAAAATTGTATCTAGAGCAGATTTATTAATATCTTTACCAATAACATTTTTACGAGAATTACGAATCCCATCAACATTTTCTGCAATAAATACTTTAGGTTTGTAATGATTGATGACACGAATCATTTGCATATAGAGCTGACCGCGAGGGTCGCTAAGACCCGCACGATTACCTGAATAACTAAAAGTTTGACAAGGAAAACCACCGAGTACGACATCAACTTCACAATTTGGCATATCTTTTTCTAAGTTAAGCTCAATGATACTTCGGCGTTCCACGCTTTTCTTGAAATTGGCTTCGTAGCTATCGGCTGCACCACTAAAAATATCATTAGCAAATACGATGTCAAAAGGATTTTTTTCATAAGGTTCATTTAGATAAGTAAAACCGCCCTCAAAACCTAAGTCCATACCGCCTGCACCACTAAAAAGCGATACAACGTTAATTTTTTTAGATGGGTCAACGATTTCTTCAAAAGCATTGACAGTATTAGGTTTTTCATAAAAATAAGATTTAGACACAAGGAGCTCCTTTATGGGTTATAATATTGAGAATTTTCTTCAAGATTTTGCTAGTTTTATTGAATCAAAACAAAATCTTGATAAAAAGTATTTAACATCGACAAGTTCTTACAATGGTTTTGAAAAACTTATTGAAGATGAGTCTGATAATTTTCTATTATCAATTACGGAAATCATTATTAAACATGATATTGTGATTGAACCAAAATTTAATCATCATTTTCCTGATTTAGATGTTACCATTGATGATATCAAATATGGCGTTGAATTAAAAAGTCGTAAAGATGGTTCTTGGGTAAATAATGGTGGTTCAGTTTTTGAATCCATTAGTGATAGTGATTATCAAGAAATATATGTTATGTTTGGCACATTCAACGAAAAGAAAGGAGATAGGAGTTATCAAGTACGATATGCACCTTATTGGCAAGTAACACAAGCTATTAAGGTAACGCACAAACCACGGTATTTTCTTAACATGAATGCAGAAACCACGGTATTTAAAACGGCAGATGAATATGATGAACTAAGGAATCTATCTGAACTTGATAAAAATAAATTTGTTCAAAAAATATTATCTGAATCAGCGACAAAACCGCAGTGGTACATTTCTCAAAACTCAGTTGATGATAGTGAACACGTAAATCCAATTCAGATAAATAAATTGGAAAAATCACAAAGGGACAGAATTATTGCAGAATTGCTTATATTATATCCTCAAGATTTATTAACGGATAGAGCGAACTATTCTAGATCAACAGAGTATCTGATAAATTCATATTTCTATTACACCTCATCGTTGAGAGATTTATTTACCGCAGGAGGAAAATTCACATATGAAAATGTGGAATTTCCAAAAGTTGTTGGTAATTTAAGGAATTTGAGTGCAGATATTTTGTCGGTTATCACAACACAAACAGATGATTTTAAAGAGTTAGCATATCAATCTTGGAACGATTTAGAAATCAAAGTAGAACGTAATGATTTTTTACAGGATTATAAAAAAGTAATTGATTACTTAGGTAAGCAAAATTTCAGTCAACTATTGAATAGCGTACAAATTGAAAAGATATCAGAAATCATTTTCTAATATCAGTTTACACTAAAAGAGATGGCGCGTCAACTACCGCGCCATAAATAAGGAGAAAGTCTAAAAAATGCAAGTATCATACAATTGGTTAAAAGAGCTCGTCAACATTGATGTGACGTCACATGACCTATCAGAAAAAATGTCAACCAGCGGGATTGAAGTTGAGGGTGTTGAAACGCGAAGCGAAGGGCTATCAAAATTAGTCGTTGGTGAAGTGCTCAGCGCGCAAGAAATTCCAGAAACACACTTGAATATCTGTCAAGTTAATGTTGGTGAAGCTGAACCGACACAAATCGTCTGTGGTGCGCCCAATATCAAAGCAGACATTAAAGTTATCGTTGCCCTGCCAGGTGCTCGGATTTTAGGTAATCACAAAATCAAAAAAGGGAAAATCCGTGGTGTTGAAAGTCTTGGCATGATCTGCAGCCTCCAAGAAATTGGCTTCCCAGAAAGCATTGTGCCTAAAACATACGCTGAAGGGATTTACTACCTACCAGCTGATGCTGAAAATGGTGCAGAAATTTTTGATTACCTAGAGATGAACGATGAAGTGTTGGAACTTTCCATCACACCTAACCGTGCAGATGCGCTATCTATGCGTGGTGTCGCTCATGAAGTTGCAACAATCTACGACAACAAACAAGTCAAATTTGATGAAAAAGTTGTCACAGAATCTGACACCAAAACATCAGAAAAAATCGCAGTGGACGTCACGACAGACAAAGTCTTGACTTACAAAATGCGCATCATCGAAGGCATCACCGTTGCCCCAAGTCCACAGTGGTTGCAAAACCGCCTCATGAATGAAGGCATCCGACCAATCAATAACGTTGTGGACGTGACCAACTTCGTCCTTCTCTACTTTGGTCAACCCCTTCATGCCTTTGATTATGCTAAATTTGACGAGAAGAAAATTCTCGTTCGTCAAGCTGAAAATGGTGAAAAACTGACGACATTGGATGGCGCGGTGCGCGATTTAGCAGCAGAAGACATTGTCATCACAGTTGGCGGTCAGCCAGTGGCACTTGCGGGTGTGATGGGAGGCGGAAACACTGAAATCACAGACAACTCAACAAGCGTTGCGCTTGAGTCAGCGATTTTTGACGGGACAAGTATCCGTAAAACGTCTCAAAAATTCAACCTCCGTTCTGAATCAAGTGCCCGTTTTGAAAAAGGTATCAACCATGCTGATGTAGAGTTGGCTTTAGACTATGCGGCAGCTATGATTGTTGAACTTGCGGGTGGTACCATCACATCAGGCGTAGTTTCAAGCAATGATTTCGTTGCGCAAGATGTGACTGTATCTATCACACTTGATAAAATCAACCGAGCTCTTGGTTTGACCCTTACCTCGACAGATGTTGTGGCGATTTTCGATAAACTTGGCTTTACAACAGCTGTCTCTGGTGAGACTTTCGCAGTAACAGTCCCACCACGCCGTTGGGATATTGCAATCGAAGCTGACCTTGTCGAAGAAGTGGCACGCATTTATGGCTATGACAATATTCCTAATACTTTGCCACAAGCTGGGAATACGATTGGTGAATTGACACCGATGCAAGCCTTCCGACGTGATGTTCGGACGAGTCTTGAAGGTGCAGGTCTGTCAGAAGTCATCTCTTATTCATTGACGACAGCTGAAAAAGCAGTACAATTCACGACATTGCCAAAAGACAACCTAACAGCGCTTGCCATGCCAATGAGTGAAGAACGCAGCACGCTTCGTTTGAATCTTATCAGTGGCATGCTAGACATCGTGCGCTATAACTTGGCGCGCGGCAACGACACATTGGCAGTCTATGAAATCGGTCAAGTCTTTGCAAAGTTCGGTAATGAAACAGACAACCGTCCAACAGAATTACCACAAGTCGCGATTGCCATGACGGGTAAAAGTTATGATTTCTATGCTACCAAAGGTGTGGTCGAAAATCTACTTGTTAAATTTGACAATGTCCGCTTTGAAACAGATAATGCAATTGCTGAACTCCACCCAGGTCGGACAGCACGTATCTTAGTTGATGATGTTGAAGTTGGTTTTATCGGTCAAGTTCATCCAACGACTGCCAAAGCCTACGACATTTCAGAAACTTATGTGGCGAGTCTTGATTTGACGGCTTTATTGGCACAACAACCGGCACAAGTTATTTACACAGATATTCCAAAATTCCAAGCCTCTAAACGTGATGTTGCGCTTTTGGTTGATCGGACAGTGACCAACCAAGCAATTCTTGATGTGATGACGTCAAGCAAGGTCAAAACCTTGATTAAAGCAGAACTTTTCGATGTCTATACTGGCGACAATGTTGCAGCAGATAAGAAATCATTGGCCTATACTTTGACCTTCCAGTCAGCTGAAAATCAATTAACAGATGATGACATCACAGCAGCTGTAACGAAAATCACGAAGAAATTAGTTGAGTTTGGTGCTGAAATGAGATAAAAACAGATAAACGCTAAAAAATAGCGTTTTTTTGATATAATAAAAGTAATCATTTTAATCATCGAAATTTTTTGCATTTTTAATGTAAGCAACGATTTAGGAGAAAAATCAATGTTACTTGCCCTTAGCGCTACGAGTATTTTACCCTTGCTATTTGCCCTTTTCTTAATGTCTAAAACGCATCGGCCATGGGCAGGTGTGATCTGGTTGGTCTTGTTTTTGATTGACTGTTTCAATTTGATTGTCATGCACATTTTTTTACCGCTCACGATTTGGAACATGTTATTAGGCAATAGTTTAAAGATTATCATCATTGGTTTGGCAGATTATCAGAAAATTAAAGTTGAAACTGCTGAACCAACTAAGGGAAAGCGTCCCAAAAGTCAAATTAAGTATACGGGCGGTCTTAAATCAAGTATTGCCCTTGCTGTTTTTGTTTTCAGCCTATTAGCGATGATTGCCGCCTTGTTCTTATCTGGCCCCTTTCAGTGGCGAACGATTGCGACGAGTACCACGGATAGCTTGCCACAACTTGACAGTAATCAGACTAAGCAAATCGGTTATACCGTTGATGTTGCACGTGCTAAGATGAATAAAGCTTTTGGTGAGGTGCCAAATGCCAGTCAGTTCGAGTTAGGCACTGTAACAGCGCAATTTTATCAAGGAAAACCTGTTTATGTGGCACCTGTTGAACAGAATTCTTTTTTTGCTAGTCTTAAAAATAATCAGACGCCGGGTTATTTTGTGATTGATGCGGCTAACATCACTGCCAGTGCTGAATTTGTTAGGAAAAATCTTAACTATACAGACAACAGTCTTTTCATGAAAAATGCAGGTTTTAAACTTTTTGCTGCAGCTCCTAATAAATCAGTCCGTTCAACAACCTTTGAGATTGATGATGAGGGCGTTCCTTACTTTGTATCAGCGCGGGGCGCTCTTTTAGCAGGCGTTCGTGATAACCAGAAAACACGCGAAATCGTCATTCTTAACGCTGAAAATGGTCAAACTAAGACTTATACAGCAAAAACATTACCCAAATGGGTTAATGGCGTTGTGGATGCAGAATCAGCTGCCGAGCTTCTCATGCAATATGGAGAAAATAAGTATCTGATTAATTTCAGTAAAAAAGACAAGATGTTGGTCAACGATAACGGCTCAGACAATGGCGTTTCGCCAGTTTTTACTTCTGACGGCAATATTTACTATACAGCAGATTATACAACACCAAAATCCAAAGCAAACTCTATTCTTGCTTATGGCATGGTTGATGCACGGACAAATGTGCTATCCGTTGTCAAGTCTGACGAGAAAAACAAACTCAGTTTAGTCGGTCTGACAGATTCTGATGCAGCGATTCTTCGAGCTGAGAAATTGGATCCTTCTCTCAAACTAAATGCGTCAAATCCTGCCCTGTTCATGGTTGAAAACACACCAGTTTGGGTGTTATCCATGACCGATTCAGCAGATAATTTCCATGACTATGTTTATATCAATGCCCAAAATACCAGTATTATTGCACGTGGCAATGATGCTAAAACGGCATTGACAAATTACATCAATGTTTTATCGCTTGCACCATCAACTAATGGTAATATCGCAAGTCAATCAGAAACGATAAGTGGCACGGTCTCGCGTCTTGCCATAGATAATGGTAAAGCCTATCTCATTCTTGAGGGTAATGTGACACAGTATCAAGGACAAGTGACGGATTTTCCTTATCTTGCGAGTACACAAGTTGGCGATACAGTCAGGCTAACGGCAAGTAAGATGACAGAAAGATCAGTCATTGCCAACATCACAGCATTTGAAAACGAGGACTTGAAATGACTTATTACGACCAACATTTGCATACCCACCATTCCTATGATTCCGAAGCCGACTTCACAGACTATCTCGAAAATTCAACAGGGTATGTCGTGACGACAGAGCATTTCGATGTGGTTAATCCAGTTACAGGACAGACAGATGCGCCAGATTATGCGACTTATTCGGCTGAAATCGACCGACTGAATCTCAAGTATGATAATCGGATTTTAAAGGGTATTGAAATTGGCTATTATCAGCCTAAAGAAGCAGAGATTTTAGCTTACCTAGCAGATAAAAGCTATGATTTGAAACTGCTTTCAGTTCATCATAATGGTGAATTTGATTATTTGGACGACTTTGTCGCTGACATGGATTTTGATACTATTTTTAGTCGCTATCTAGATGAACTAAGTGTTGCCATTGATCAGAATGATAAAATTCAAGCTCACGTATTAGCACATTTTGATTATGGCATTCGTTTATTCAATGTCACACCAGCTGAACTTGATAAACATAAAAGTAAATTAATCGAAATATTTCAGAAAATGATTGCTGCCGATTTGGCTTTTGAAATCAATGCGAAATCCACGCATCTATATCATCACTTAGACCTCTATACTTATGCCCTGAAAATGGTGATAGAGCTTGGTGGGACCTTGTTTACACTAGGGTCAGATGGTCATAAACTAGAACACTATGAGTTGGCTTTTGATGAATTAAAGCTCTGGCTTAAAGCACAGGGTGTTCATCAACTCGTCACGTTTCATGGCGATAGCCGCCACGTTGTTACAATTTAGCAATATTTGACGCTAAAACGCAATGTTTGGGCGTCTTTTTTATGGTAAAATAACAAGATATGAGAAAACGATTGTTCGAAATGACCCTGTGTTTGATACTTTTACTACCGTCTGTTACCTCGGTTGTGGCTGATGATAAAAAAACAGATTATGACGCTGAAATCAAAGCGGCACAAGGCAAGGCCAGTGGCATTCAAGCTGATTTAGAGGCATCCTTGACGGCTGTCAATGAGGTTTATCAAAAAGCCTATGCCAGTATGCAAGCTGTTGCGGACGGGCAAAGCAAAATTGATGATTTGACTC
Organism: Pseudolactococcus yaeyamensis; assembly: GCF_054658615.1. Classification (NCBI taxonomy): domain Bacteria; kingdom Bacillati; phylum Bacillota; class Bacilli; order Lactobacillales; family Streptococcaceae; genus Pseudolactococcus; species Pseudolactococcus yaeyamensis. The sequence goes on along the minus strand of NZ_BAAGGP010000059.1, from coordinate 2,170 downwards.
ATCAGATGACTAAGAATGATGAAGAGTTAAAGGCGCGTGAGTCTGTTATGGCGGAGCAAATGCGTCAGGCACAGACAGAAAATGTGGCGTCTAGTTTTATCGTGACGATTATGTCGTCAAATAATCTGTCAGATATGATTACGCGTGTGGTGAGTTTAACCACCTATCGTCAAATGCAAAATGAAAAAGTTGAGAAACTGGATAAACTGAAAACAGCATCAACCAAGCTGAAAGCTGATTTGGAAAGTCAACAAACACAACTGCAGGCAGATGCGAAAATATATGATGAAGAGTATGCTCAATTAGAATCAAAATTGGCTAGCCTTCGGACACAGATAGCAGAGAGTCAAGCACAAATTGCTGATTTGTCTAGCTCGAAAGCAGCAGAAGAAAAACGACAAGCCGATGCAGTAACACGCGAAAAAGCGAAAGCAGTTGCTGAGCCTAAATCAAGTCAATCTGCTAATGCAGCTCAACCAACTCCTAACCCTGATACAGGTAACACCGTTGGCGACAATTCTGCGCCCATTACACCGTCAGGCAATAGCATGACGGTGTCAACCACTGGCTACTCGTCAGATGGCGCGGATGGCATGACACCGGGGCACATCACAGCGACAGGCATTGACCTCTGGGTGAATCCCATGTGTGTGGCGGTCGATCCGAGCATGATTCCTTTGGGGTCAATGGTGGAGGTACCCGGTTATGGGATTGCGATTGCTGGCGACACTGGCGGTGCAATCAAAGGCTATAAGGTCGATTTGCACTTCAAAACGACCGTGGCAGCGATCAACTGGGGCAGACGTACCGTGACGATTAAAGTATTAAATTAGCCGCAAGCGCTTTGCGGTTTTTTGCTACTTTGAAAAAGGTGGGTTCAAAAGGGAATAGTCATCGTTTTTTTATGCTAGTTGGTAATAGTTATGGCTACTGTCGCCTCAAGGAATGTGCTATAATTGAGGTATAACAAGAGAATTTTCAATCCCCTTTTAAAATAAAGGGTTGGGAAGTTCTTTAAATGTGTAAAACTACAAAACTAACCATAAAACTAACCAAGCAACCAAGCAATCAAAAAATCATTAGTTGAATAAAAAATAAAATCCACCAGTTGAGAAATTGGCGGATTTTACTTTATATTTAAATTTTGAGGGAGGTGTTTTATGAATTAGTCTATATAAGCTCAGAATGGACGAGAAAGCCTTTATGTGAAAAGATGAAGGATTTACCAGTTAGTACAGCGAGGGGGAAAGAAAATGATATAAGAGGACAACCGTGGTATGGTATTTGTCTTAATTGTGAAATAAACAATTATTTTGACAACGATTGATTTACTTCAATCGTTTTTTTATGGAGGAAAAAGAAATGGATTTAACAATTTTCGTGTGTAACAAATTAGCAAGGCAAGGGCTTTACTATCTACTCCCTTGTTCAGAAGATAGGGTGATGAACGAATTATTTGATGGCTATACTGATGAGGATATAGAAAAGTATTATGCCTGTGAAGTAATTGACAACCCTTTTAAACACATTCATCTTGCTAATCTTGATGATAGATTTCCGTATCCGATTGGTTGGTTGAATCAATTTAAGCGTGAATACGATGACTTAACTGAAAAACAAAAAGAACATTTAGATGATTTTGCTTCAGTTCATCCTGAACATAAACCAACGAGAATTATTTGGAGACTTAAGGATTTTTTGATTATTAAAGCAGATTCTACGAAAGAGCTTTTTGAAAAATTGATTGAGATGGGGCATGTTGAAGATGATTGTGTGAAGTTTTATCAAAAAAATCCCAAAATGTTTGATACTTCTTGTGTATTAAGTGAATGGGTTGAAGATTATGTTTATAAAGGAACGAAGGCATATTATATATGGCGTGATTGTGGAAAAATTGAGCTTGAGGATTTAAGAGATGAATTTAAGGACAAGTAGAATTTTAGAAAGGCAATTAGCCGTACCGCCAATAATCATCATGCACATCACTTTCTTTAATCTCGAACTTATTTTGAATTAAAGAAATGAATGCGTCAATGACAACAACATCAAGATGATAGGGTAAATCTAACATATCAATGATTGCTTGGTAATTAGTGTCAGGTTGAAAGTCATACTCTTGGTCGAGTAAGTTCATTACTTCGTAAATCATGTAACGGTTTGCTTTAAATTC
>NZ_BAAGGP010000058.1:0-18395 GCF_054658615.1 Pseudolactococcus yaeyamensis | reverse complement strand
TAGCCGTTTTGAAGGATTTGGAAATGCGTAAAAAGAAGATGAGCATTCGTCTCAAACGTTTTTCGTTATCAATGACTTTTCCAGATTATTTGGCACAGTTGTTTTCAATGTGAGAGCTGTTATTTTTTAAAACACGCTTCCTATTTTGAGATTGAGAGAGAGTCATGCGTTTGTCGTGTACTTGGAATGGCTGGTATTGACATTTCAAATAAAAGTAAAGAGATGAAAGCAGTTCTCGAAAGGGAATTTCCTAGATTTCAACAAGTAAAAATCATGAACGATGGCTATCTAGGGATGATTGCTGCATTGAAAGGACGTGATGGTATCTTTGTTATCTCAGGGACAGGTTCAGTTGTATATGGTAGAAAGCAGAATCAATTAAGACGTGTGGGTGGCTATGGACACTTACTGGGAGATGAGGGAAGCGCTTATTGGATTGGACATGAATTGTTTAAAGGTTTAACGACCTTTATTGACGATAATGAGTTTGACTCTCCTTTTTATCAAGCTTTTTTATCTAGTGAAGGCGTGGCGAAAGTAGATGCTTATCAGCTGATAAAGAAATTTTATACTTTGAGTAAGGAAGAAGTGGCACAATATGCGCTTTGGGTTAGTCAGTTTGCAGAAAATGGTGATGAAGAGGCAATAAAAATTTTAGAGGATGCGGGCATATTATTGGCGAAACAAGTCAAAGTCGTGATGAAGAACTTGAAGTTTACAATAAAGCCTTTGTTGACTTTTGCAGGAAGTGTTCTTACGAAAAATACAGTAGTTTTAGAAGCATTAAGTAACTATTTGACGGATGTTATATTACTTAAAGAAAAAGTTGAACCGACAAAAGCGGCGTATTACTACTGGACGAAGGAGAGTGACTAATGCTTACGATTGGCATGATGAGTGGGACGAGTTTAGATGGCATAGATGTTGCTTTGGTTGAAATAAACGAGGAAAAAGGAGAAAAATTAGGTGTTTCACTTCTTGATTTCTTTACGCAACCTTACCCAGATACAATCGTTGCGCCTATTCTAGATGCAATGTCTCCCCAAAAAAGCAATGTCTTACTCATTTGTCAGCTCAATGTTGCATTAGGGAAATTTTATGGGAAAGTTGCCAAACAAATGATGGGCAGACGATTTATCATGATCCAAATTCCGAATTCCCCTCTACCTTTCAGATTGGAGAAGCAGCAGAAATTGCTGCTGTTACAGGTGTCAAAACGATATCAAACTTTAGAGAAGCGGACATTGCAGTTGGTGGTCAAGGTGCACCTATTGTCCCATTTACAGAATATCAACTCTATCGTTCTAGTGAAAAAAATAGAATATTGGTTAACATTGGTGGGATTTCTAATCTTACAGTGTTGCCAAGGAATGGCAACTTATCATCAATTATTGCCTTTGATACGGGTCATGGGAATATGATGATAGATGCTGCCATGCAAAAATTTTATCAAAAAAAATATGATAAAAATGGCAAAATCGCAGCGCAGGGTACAATTAATCAGGAGGTTTTGAATGATTTGATGCGCCATCCTTATTTGTCTAAAAAATATCCAAAAACGACAGGAAGAGAAATGTTTGGAGAAGAAATGTTATTTTCTACTTATCACCTCTTGCCAGAAGATTGGGTAGCAACGCTTACCGAATTTACTGCCCAATCATTAGCTCAAGCACTTAACGCCTTTTCTCTGGATAATTTAGAAGTTATTATTGCAGGTGGAGGAGCTTATAACGAAACTTTGATGTATTGGATTCGAAAAGAGTGTCAGTGTGATATCGTCACACAAGAAGAAATGGGCGATTCATCGGAAGCTAAAGAAGCCATTGCAATGGCTATCTTAGGAAAATATACCCTAGAAGGGAAAACCAATAACGTGCCCTCAGCGACAGGTGCACGGCAATCAGTTGTTTTAGGAAAAATCACAAACAAAATATAAAAAGGAGTTACCATGGGAAAATTAGGCGTATCAATTTATCCAGAAAAGTCGACATTTGAGAAAGATGCAACTTATCTAGATTTAGCACATCAATATGGTTTTAAACGCGTTTCTACTTCATTACTGGAAATTAATGGGAATAAAACAGATGTCCTCAAGAGTTTTAAAAAAGTTGTAACATATGCTAATCACCTTGAAATGGAAGTCATGGTGGATATTTCGCCACGACTTTTCGAAGCGTTGGAAATTTCTTATGATGATTTGGCATTTTTTCATGAGTTAGGTGCAGATGGTATCCGTTTAGACGTCGGATTTACAGGACATGAAGAAGCCAAAATGACACGGAACCCTTATGGCTTAAAAATAGAAATAAATATGAGTTCAGGAACGCATTATGTAGATAATATTATGTCTTATTCACCTAAAAAGGATAACTTAATTGCTTCGCATAACTTTTATCCGATGGCCTTTTCAGGATTAGCGACAGACCACTTTGAAGCTTGTAACAAACAGTTTAATCAATACGGTTTAAATATAGCTGCTTTTGTTAACTCCCAGACTGCTCAGTTTGGTCCTTGGCCCATTATGGATGGCTTGTGTTCCTTGGAAAGTCATCGGGATTTACCCTTAGTTACTCAGGTCAAACACTTGATGTTAATGGGGACAATCGATGATATTATCATTGGAAATGCCTATGCCAGTGAAGAAGAGTTAAAAAAAATGAGCGAAACATTTTTTTCACCTGTACTAGAGATAAGTGTAGAACCAACAGCTGATATTACTGAAGATGAGCGCATTAATCTGTTTGATTTCCCTCACTTTTATAGAGGAGACAGAAGTGCCTATCTTTTACGTTCAACAATGACCCGTGTTGTTTTTAAGGATAAAGCATTCCCTGCTCACCAGACAATAGAAATAAAACGTGGTGATCTTTTAATTGGGAATGAGCATTTTGGTCAGTATAAAGGAGAGACTCAGATTGCCTTAAAAGCAATGCCAAATGATAAGAAGCGGCTGAATGTCGTTGGCCACGTTGCGGAGGATGACTTAATATTGCTTGATGCGATTCAACCTTGGTCTAGTTTTAAATTAATAGAAAAATAAAACCACTTTAATAAAATATGTCAACATATTCCTCAAAATCTCTGTCAATATATTATTCTCAAAAACCTCTTGACGACTGCCAGCTACTTTGATATACTAATAGAGTATTATTTTGCGGAGATGGCGGAATTGGCAGACGCGCAGGATTAAGGATCCTGTGACCTACTTTGGTCGTGAGGGTTCAAGTCCCTTTCTCCGCACTAATCGCCGAGCCATGCGCTTGGTTTTTTTTGTAGGCAGATTTGAAACCATCAAAATTAAGGCGATAAAAAAGTGGTCAGTTTTGGTCAGCAGAACAATATAAAAAGGGCTGTAAAGCCCGTGAAATAAAGAAAGAGGTACATATCTATGATGAATATGCAAAAAATGATGAAACAAGCCCAAGACTTGCAAAAAAATATGAAAATTGCGCAAGCTGAAATTGAAGCGACAACCTTTTATGGCACGTCTGCTCAAGACTTGGTAAAAGTTGCCTTCACAGGTGACCGTAAAATGACACAGATTGATATCTCACCAGACTTGATTGACCCGGAAGATGCAGAAATCTTGTCAGACATGATCACACAAGCCGTTAATGCAGCCTTGGTGGACATTGATAAAACAACAGAGCAAAAACTTGGTAAATTCACAAAGGGATTGCCTTTCTAATCAAAAATTGATAGAATAAAGGAAACGAGAAGAGTATCGTGAGATTGCGTTTATAAAGAGAGTAGGAGGGTGCTGAAAATCCTACAAACGTCCTCATGATTGTTGCTTCCTGATAATCGTATACTCAAAGTATAAATAAAAAAAAATGAGTGTCCAGACACATGACGTCTGGGAATTTAGGTGGTACCACGTGAAAGCGCCCTAATCATAATAGATTAGGGTGCTTTTTGTCCGCGCTTGGACAGTCACCATCGCCATCAATACGTTTAATCACTAGAAAGGCATCCACATGGTTATCATTCCAGACCTTATTTTAATCTTGGCGCTTATCGTTTATCTGGTCTTAGGTCGCATTAAAAAAGTCAAATTTCGTCTGACTGCGATCGCCCTATGGTTAGGGACAGTCCTGTTGGTTGACACCATTATCACTTACAGCAAGATAGATTTAGGCGCATTCTTTACCTTTATGCTAGTCATGGTCTTGGGCTCTTGGCTAGTTTCCTATCGCATCATTCATAAAGATAAACGCCGTCTACTCACAGGTTATGTCTTTAATTTGAGCATCGTCATCACCATTGGATACATTGTTATCCTTTGCCTTCCCTTCTCGACACCGCTGCCAATCCTTCTCAGCCTCATCATAGGCCTCATGGCCTTTGTGCTACTTTCCTTTGGCGGTTATGCCTTGATTGTCTATCTCCTCTGGAATGCCCGTATCGTCTTGAAAAAAGAGAGCCGAACGATCGGCAACATGCTGACGCTTTTACTAGGTATAGCAGGGCTTTTCCTCATCCTTTTTCAACATTTATTGCTTAAAGACGGCAGTGTTTTTGAATATATCTACATGGTTATCGTCATTTTCCTCATCTATTATTTCTTTAGCTTTATGACCATCCTAACCAGCAGTCTCCTCTATAATCACATCAAACCCAAGTTCAATCAAGACTATCTCATTGTTCTGGGTTCAGGTCTACTCAACGGTAAGACGGTTACACCGTTGCTCGCGGGCAGAATAGATGCAGCCTTGGCGTTTGCAAAGGAACAGTTAGCAAGGACAGGGAAGCAGCCGCTACTCATCATGAGTGGGGGGCAAGGTCAAGACGAAAAAATGCCAGAGGCGGTGGCCATGGAAAACTATGCTTTATCACAAGGTGTGCCGAAAGCTGAGATGATCACGGAAGAAAACAGTAAAACGACCCTACAAAATTTGCAGTTTTCAAAAGCCCTGATGGACGAAAGAAGTCAAGGTAAGCCGTATCAAAGTGCTTTTGTCAGCAATGACTACCATATCTTTCGAGCAGGTCTGTTTGCTAAGAAAGTTGGTCTAAACAGTGACGGCATCGGTAGCAGAACAGCCAGATATTTTCTTCCTAACGCCTTTATCCGCGAATTCGTCGCTATCATTCTCATGCACAAGAAACGGCATATTGCCTTTACCGTGCTGATGTTGCTATTTATCATCGCGATTATTGTGATTAATGTTAAGTTTGTGGGGTAGGGGATAATTATTCGTGATATCAGGAAGATTTAGAAAGAATAGAAATGAAATAAGGAAGGGAATTTATGAAGGCATTTGAAATAACGACTGAGCAATCTGAGTATCTCGCAACACTTTTCCATAATCAAAGTATGCTGATATTAGGTGGTGCTGGAACTGGCAAAAGTATCCTTGCGTTAGAAGCAGTGAAAAGACAAATTAAGAAAAATCCAGAAAGTAAAATTCTTTATTTATGTTCAAATGCTGAATTTAAGGAACAAATTAAGGGTCAGATTAAGGATGAGTTAATCATTGGATTAGAGAATACTACGGTTGCGACATTTTCAGGATATTTCGATATAGATTTGAAAAAAAAATTTGGAAGATAAAAGAAAAAAGATTATATGTTTTTCAAAAGAACTCTATCAATTTTCGCTTATTATTGTTGATGAGGCACAAGAATTACAATCAGAATTATTATATGATCTAAGTGTCCTTGCGAATCACTCTAAGTTTTATATTTTTGGAGATGAATATCAGCGGATACAGAATCGATATGATGAAAATCAAGAGGAAATTTGGAAAAATAATTTAGAAATTTCAAATCCAATAAAATTGAAAAAAAATTACAGAAATCCCCAAAATATTGTTGCCTTGATACAAAAACTTATCCCTTCTGATTATGAACAATTCGCAGCTAGAGAGGATGATGCGAAAATTGAAGTTAGATACGTTGATACGCCAGAATTGTTGAAGTCCGAAATTATAGAATTTAAATCAATTCACGAAAAAAGTCAGATAATAACTATACTTAGAGATACTTGGTCATGGACTAGTTCAATTTTAATGGATTTATTCCAAAATAATATGGGTTCTGATTGGATGACTGTTAAACACTCTCTAGGTATTGAGAGTGAGAATACTATTGTGGTAGTTGAAGATTTATTTGAAAGTAAACTTAGTTCTTTTTTATATACTGCAATTACAAGAACCCTTGGAGATTTGAAAATTATTTTTTATTTTGGAGATGACAAATTTGGAAGATGTTATGATGAGGATGCAATAAAAAGATTTAGAGCATCTGATTTAAACCAGCTGTTTCTTAAATGTCAAACGGAGGAAAATAATGACATATGAATTTAGTCCCTTGACAAAGGAGAAACTCAGTGCTATACGGGGAGAATATGAAGTCGCTATTGATAGACTTGAAATGATTTTTGAAGATTTGCAAGATGATTTTCGTCAAGTAGCTCACGACAAGCATCAACTTAATCCAATGATGCAGTTCTATTCTCGTTGCAAGACCGTTTCTAGTATGGAAGGGAAATTAAATAAAGATATAGAGGATAAGGATTTTTTTGCTAGTGATATGAATGATATTACTAAAATACTTAACCATTTGCGTGATATTGCTGCTACTCGTATTTTATGTCCAAATAAAAGAAGTATTTTTGAAGTTGTTAAAGCTCTGAAAAACTGTGAAATCTTGACGTTTATTGAGGAGAAAGAAAAAAATATGGTGGGAATACCATCTATTTTTGGAGATTTCAAGGAGTATTCTGAGAAAATTACGCAGAAAAGGGGGTATCGTTCTTATCACTTGATTGCTGAACTTGATGGGAAAAACATTGAAATTCAGGTGAGGACTTATGGTATGGAATTCTGGGGACAGCTTGAGCATGATATGAATTATAAACATGAGATTGATACGGGAATAGAAATTCCTCAGCAACTAAAAGATGAATTAGTCAAAGTGTCTAATCAGATTGATAATATTGATAATAAGCTTTACAGAATTTACGAAATGATTTTAATGAATGATTATAATCATAAATAGCAGGTGTAGGAAGAGAACGTTTGAACACTCTCATTACTAATGTTAAGTTTGTAGGTAAGTGATAGAAATTATTTGTGGCAAACAGGGATTTCAAATTATTTCCATCTTCTATTTCCACTAAACTGAAAACATCGAAGATAATTGTTGGTTATTTTCACTGCGCCGGAAATATGTTAAATAATAAGGCGGTATTTTCATTCGGATGACATTTTGTGTTATAATAGTCTGAAATACACATAATCGTACAGGAGGAAAAAACATTGATCAAGAGAGAAACATATCTGAATTGGTTGATTAAGCATCAAGAGAATGGCTTAATCAAAGTTATCTCCGGTGTCAGAAGAAGTGGGAAATCCACCTTATTTGAGCTATTTAAGGACCATTTAAAAACTGAATATGTCACAGAGGATCAAATCATCCATCTAAACTTTGAAGATTTAAGATATTACGAACTCAGGAACTTTCTTTCTCTGAATGATTATATCCAAGAGAAGACATCAAAAAATCAAAAGTATTATATCTTTTTAGATGAGATACAGATTGTCGAAAAATTCGAAGAAGTCGTCAATAGTTTAAATTTGCAACCCAATTTAGATATTTATATCACAGGTAGTAATGCCTATTTTATGAGCGGTGAATTGGCAACACTATTGACAGGACGTTACATCGAGTTATCCATCCTACCCCTTTCTTTTAAAGAATTTTATAGCGCACACACGGATTTATCATTGACAGAAGTATATGACAAATATCAAAAGAGCGCCTTTCCTTATTTGGTCAACAAAGATGATGAAGAGGAAAGAAATTTCTATTTGAGAAGTGCTTACAATGATATTACGTTGAAAGATATCATGACACGTTATAAAATTACTGAGCAAGGGATTTTAGAAAGAATTTTACGATTTTTAGTCAGTGCTATTGGTTCGGAAATTTCTATTAATAAAATTGCTAATACGCTAAAATCTCAAAATGTTTCGGTATCCAATAATACGGTAGAAAAATATGTAGATGCCTTTGTCAATGGTTTAATTTTATATCCAGTACCTCGATATGATATTAAAGGGAGAAAACTATTACAGCGTCTTGAAAAATACTATGTCGTAGATTTAGGATTTCGTGAAATGATTTTACCAGATAAAAAAGAAGATGCTGGTCATATTTTAGAAAATATCATTTTTTTAGAGCTAAAAAGAAGATACAAGGAAGTCTATGTTGGCAAACAAGGCAGTTTAGAGGTGGATTTTGTTTGTATAAATCAGGATAATAGCTTGGTCTATTATCAAGTCGCCTTGCAAACTCTTGATGAAGAAGTGTTGAAAAGAGAACTGCGTAGTTTGGAGAGTATTTCAGATGCTTATCCTAAGTATCTTTTGACACTTGATACGTTACATAAAACAGCAAATTATAATGGTATTTTGAAGAAAAATGCTTTGGAATGGTTATTGGAGGTTTAAAAAGTGTCAAAGAAAATAAAATGGAATAAGGAAGTAAACGTAGATTTTTGGGTTACCGAACAATTACAAACAGTTGGTTTACAAAAAGATAAAGATTTCTATATTAATTCAGGAAGTAGTTATCTTCAAGAATCTCTTTTAGGTGCATCTAAAACAGAAGAGAAAACAGGTATGGGTATTTTAGATATAGCAATCGAAAAATATAATTTACCCATTATTATTGAAGATAAACTAAATCCGAATAAACTATTAGATGAAAATAAAGATGGAATAAAGTTAGAAACAAATGCAATCAAGAATTTCGCTGTAAATGGTGCTATTTACTATGCTCAAAAAATGATTGAATCAGGACTTTATGAGGAAGTTATTGCAATAGGAGTAGCAGGTGATGAGCCGAAAAGCATTCAGATTCAAGCATATTATGTATTTGGGTATGGAGAAAATGCATATAAAAAAATTGAGGATTTCAATTTCAATGTTTTAGAATCAGAAGAAACATTTAATCATTTTTATCAAGAAAAAATTCAATTAACACCTGAAGATAAACATAGAATTTTAGAAAATACACAAGAAGTGCTTGCAAATTATGCAAAGCAATTAAATAAATTGATGCATAATTTAGCGATTACAGCTCCTCAACGAGTTTTGTATATCTCAGGTATGCTTTTATCTATGCAAGATATAGGAGAAGAAAAAGGTCTAACTCCTAAGGATTTGAAAGGTAGCCAACTTGATACAAAAAGAGATGGCGTAATCGTCTACAATACACTAAGTGGGTACTTAGATTTTAAGAGAATACCCCCAGATAAAAAAAAGTTAATGTTGGCTTCTTTTCAAGAAATAAAAAAAGATGTTCAGCGAGATGAAAAAGAAGAGCTAGATAATGTTTTACGGACAACGAAAAAATTTAAATCAATTTTTTCAAAAATTGATAAGGTTGAAAAACAAGAAGATGCAGAGAATGAGTTAATTACTTTATTTAATAATTTTTATGGCGAATGGAAGTGGACGGGGTTTTCAAGAGAGGAACTTCAAGAAGGAAAAGCAAGTAAAACTAAACAACTTTTTGTTTTTCTTTATGAAAACATATATTTAAATATTGCTGGTAATGCAGGGCATTTAGATATTATGGGTGAATTATATTCTGAATTTTTGAAATATGCAATGGGCGATGGAAAAGAACTAGGAATTGTATTAACTCCTCCATATGTTACAAAAATGATGACGGAAATTTTAGAAGTTAATGAAGATTCTAGAGTCATGGACTTAGCGACGGGTTCGGCTGGATTTTTAATCTCTGCTATGGAACATATGATCGAACTAGCAGAAAAAGAATTTGGGAAAAGTACTAAAAAAGCAAATAAGAAAATTGAAAATATTAAAAAAAATCAATTATTAGGAGTTGAATTAAATGCAGAAATGTATACGCTAGCAACAACGAATATGATTTTACGTGGCGACGGTTCTGCAAAGATTGAAAAAGGTAGCGCTTTTAATAGACCTGAAAAAATTTTTGAAGACTTCAAAGCAACACGCTTACTCCTAAATCCTCCATTTACCTTTAAAGAAAACGGTATGCCATTTATTGCGTATGGTCTTGATAAAATGGAAAAAGGTGGACGAGCTGCGATTATCATTCAGGATAGTGCTGGAAGTGGGCAAGCTATTGTTACCAATCGGGAGATTTTGAATAAGCATCAGTTACTAACAAGTATAAAAATGCCGATTGATTTGTTTGTGCCAATGGCTGGAGTTCAAACGTCGATTTATGTTTTTGAGGCTCATGTTAAAAAAGGACATGATTTTGAGAAACCCGTGCGTTTTATTGATTTTCGACAAGACGGTTATAAACGTGCGAAACGAAGTGTTACTTCTATTTGATGCGCCAGAAAAACGTTATCAAGATATTGTAAAAATTGTAAAACAAGGAAGAGCTGCGAAAGTCCAAGCTGAGTGGAATCTAGAAGAAGTTGTGGTTGATGCGTGTATCAGTGAAGAATTAGATAAAAAAGGAAAAGATTGGAATTTCGATCAACACAAGAAAATAGATACAAAACCGACTTTTGATGATTTTAGAAAAACAGTTGCAGACTATCTTTCTTGGGAAGTTGAACAATTACTGAAAAGCGAGGACTACTCGGGAAAATAAATCGCCACTCTATGCAAGATAAGTTGAAAGAACTTGAAAAGAAGTATGAGATAGAGTGGCGAGAGTATGAATTGGAAGATATTTTTTCTGAAATAAAACGAGGAAATATTTCAAAGCAAAATGAATTAATAGAAGATATTAACGGTGTAAATTTTATTGCTCAAAATGATAATGCTAACGGATATGTTAAAAAGGTACAACGTGGTGAAAATAAGCTATTCAAATCTAAATCTTTAGTGATTGGACGACAAACAGGAGTTGTATATTATCAACCAGAAAGTTTTATTACGACAGATGGTGTTTTGGTTCTTGAAAATCAGCTAATAAAATCACGTAGCATTGGATTATTTTTATCATCAATATTACAAAAACAGATGAGTCAATTTAGTTACTCTAACACAGTATCAGCAACTAAGCTGAAAGGGTTAAAAATCAATCTCCCAACCCAAAACGGTAAAATTTCTTTTAATTACATGGAAGATTTTATTGAGACGCTGGAGGCTTACTTATTAGCCACTGGTTTAGATGATTATGAATTGACTGTTGAAGATGGAAAATTCATGAATAAGACGGAAAATGTTAAATGGAAAGAATATAGACTTGACACTCTATTTAATATATATCCTTCGAAATCGTATTCAGGATTAAAAGATGCAGATATTTTGAGTGTGAAAGGAACAATTCCTTATATCTCAAATCAATCTCAAGATAATGGTTCGATTGGATTTAGTGAATTAGAACCACTAAATAAAAAGAATGTAATTACGTTAAGTGATACATGGCAATCTGAGCGAACAATTTTTTATCAAGGTCAAGAATTCATTGGTAAAAGTCATTTACAGGTTTTAGAACCATTTAGCAATTTTTTTGACAAATTATCAGCATTTTATATTATCTCAAGTTTTAGAAAAGCAATAACAAAATTGAATTATGATTATGGAACAAAATTCAATCGTCAAAAAATAAAATCGACGGTAATTCAACTCCCAACAAAAGACAACAAACCTGACTATGATTTCATGGCACGTTACATCACAGTCATACAAAAGCAAGTCATCAAAAAATTAGCCGAATGGACACAAAAAGAAGTCGAAGCAACAAAAGAAATTTTAGATAAAGAGATATAATCTTAACTAGTAATTGATATATAAATCAAAGGAAAAAAACATGACAGAACTATCAACAAAATTCAACCCAACAGAAGTAGAAGCAGGCCGCTACGACAAATGGCTAGCAGCTGACGTTTTCAAACCAAGTGGCGATAAAAAAGCCAAACCCTACAGCATCGTCATCCCACCACCCAATGTCACAGGTAAACTTCACCTCGGACACGCTTGGGATACAACGCTGCAAGATATCATCATCCGTGCCAAACGGATGCAAGGCTATGATACACTTTGGCTGCCTGGTATGGATCATGCCGGTATTGCCACACAAGCTAAAGTTGAAGAACGCTTGCGTGAGCAAGGTATTTCACGCTATGACCTCGGTCGTGAAAAATTCTTAGAAAAAGTCTGGGAATGGAAAGACGAATATGCCGCAACGATCAAAGAACAATGGGGCAAAATGGGGCTATCGCTTGATTATTCACGCGAACGTTTCACCCTAGATGAAGGTCTATCAAAAGCGGTTAAAAAAGTTTTCGTTAAACTTTACGAAAAAGGCTTTATCTACCGTGGTGAATTCATCATCAACTGGGATCCAGCAGCCCGCACAGCGCTTTCAGATATCGAAGTTATCCACCAAGATGTCGAAGGTGCGTTCTATCACATCACTTATCCTTTGACAGATGGTTCAGGCAATGTTGAAATCGCAACAACACGTCCAGAAACCTTGCTCGGCGATGTCGCAGTCATTGTCAACGCTAAAGATGAACGCTACCAAGATATCATCGGTAAAACCGTGACGGTACCCTTTGTTAACCGCGAAATCCCAGTCCTCACAGATGAACACGCGGATATGGAAAAGGGAACTGGTGTCGTTAAAATTACACCAGCGCATGACCCCAACGACTTTGATGTTGTTGAACGTCTCAACGCCCAAGGTCATAATTTGCCAATGATTAATGTCATGAACGATGACGGCACAATGAATGAGCTTGCGGCAGAATTTGCGGACATGGATCGCTTTGAAGCACGCAAACAAATCGTTGCCAAACTCGACGAGATGGGTCAACTCGTTAAAATCGAGAAAATGGTCCACAGTGTCGGTCACTCTGAGCGTTCAGGTGCAGTTGTTGAGCCACGTCTGTCAACGCAATGGTTCGTCAAAATGGATGAGCTGGCAAAAAATGCCATTGCCAACCAAGAAACTGATAATGCGGTCGAATTTTTCCCACCACGTTTCAATGATACCTTCACACAATGGATGGAAAACGTTCATGACTGGGTGATCTCACGCCAGCTCTGGTGGGGGCATCAAATCCCTGCTTGGTACAACGCAGACGGCGAGATGTACGTCGGCGAAACAGCGCCAGACGGCGACGGTTGGACACAGGATTCTGACGTTTTGGATACATGGTTCTCATCAGCTTTATGGCCGTTTTCAACCATGGGGTGGCCAGATGAGGCAGCCCAAGACTTCAAGCGTTACTTCCCAACATCAACTCTCGTTACGGGATATGATATCATCTTCTTCTGGGTCAGCCGCATGATTTTCCAAAGTTTGGAATTTACAAACGAACGCCCATTTAAAGACGTTTTGATTCATGGTTTGATTCGTGATGAAGAAGGTCGTAAAATGTCAAAATCCTTAGGTAACGGCATTGACCCAATGGACGTCATCGAGAAATATGGTGCAGATGCCTTACGTTGGTTCTTGTCAAATGGTTCCGCACCCGGTCAAGACGTTCGTTTCTCTTATGAAAAAATGGATGCAGCATGGAATTTCATTAACAAAATCTGGAACATTTCTCGCTACATCATCATGAACAAGGAAACGCTCAGCCCAGCAGATACCTATGCCAATGTTGATAAAGTCGCGCAAAAAACAGCAGGCAATGTCACTGATCGCTGGATTTTGACCAAACTCAATGAAACGATTGACCATGTCACGAAAAACTTTGATAAGTTTGAATTTGGTGAAGCGGGTCGTGCGCTTTATAACTTCATTTGGGAAGACTTCGCCAACTGGTATGTTGAGTTGACAAAAGAAGTGCTTTACAGTGAAGATGAAGCAGAAAAAGACGTCACACGTAGCGTCCTTGTCTATGTCCTAGACCAAATCTTGCGCCTTCTCCACCCAATCATGCCATTTGTAACCGAAGAAATTTCGGAGAATCTTGGCTTGATTGACGGTAGCTTAGTTGTTGCGGTCTATCCGGAAGTTCGTCCAGAATTTTCAGATGATGCAGCTGTTCGTGGTGTAGAAGTCTTGAAAGACATCATCAAGTCAGTTAGAAATATCCGTGCTGAAGTGAATACAGCACCGAGCAAAGCAGTACCGATGCTGATTAAGACAGAAAATGCTGAAATCGAAGCTTTCTTGAAAGCCAATAGCAATTATCTGACACGTTTTACCAATCCTGAAACCTTAGAAATTTCAGCTGACATCACAGCGCCAGCTCAAGCCATGACTGCAGTGCTATCAAATGTTGAAATCTACTTGCCACTTGCCGGGTTGATTAATATCTCAGATGAAATTGCCCGCTTGACTAAAGAATTAGCCAAATGGCAAAAAGAATTGGACATGGTCTCACGTAAACTCTCTAACGAGAAATTCGTTGCCAATGCCAAACCAGAAGTTGTCGAAAAAGAAAAAGCTAAACAAGCAGATTATCAAACAAAATTCGATACCACACAAGCACGGATTGCTGAACTTGAAAAATTATAATAAATAGTGAAGAAAACTAGACGAAGGTTCTAGTTTTTTTGTTATAATAATAAATAACTTTATGAATAGGAAGTTTTTATGACAACATTTATGCGACTCAATCGGACGCTCAAACTCCGGATTCTCATGACTTTTATCGGGGTTTTGGGTTATAGCACCGTCGGATCAAGTATGACGGTTTACTACAATCATTATCTAGGTGCGGCGATTACGGGTGTACTCCTGATCATTTCAAGTGTCTCTAGTTTTTTTATTGGACTTTATGGCGGGCATTTGGCAGATCGGCATGGTAGAAGACCAATTCTCCTCATCGGCTCGACAATTTCAGTTGTGGGTGCCTTAATTGCCGTGTTCTCAAATAGTCCGATCTTCCAAAATCCTTGGACAACATTTGTTGGCTTTTTTCTCTTAAATTTTGGTTTTTCTTTTGAATCTGCGGCAGACAATGCCATGATTATTGATGTATCAGATGAAACGAATCGAAAATATGTCTACAGTCTGAGTTATTGGATTATCAACGTCTCGATTACCTTTGGTGCCGCGCTCAGTGGTTGGCTGTTCAGAGATTACTTATTTGAATTGTTACTGGGCTTATTAGTCGCGCAGTTGATTAATGGTAGCATCAAGTATTTTTTCATCAGCGAGAGCTTCGTGCCTGTGTCCAAAGCTAAAAAAGAACGCGAAAGTTTCATTCAAAACTATGGCGTCGTGGCGCGTGATAAAATCTTCCTCTTGTTTATCGGTGCCGTCATCTTAAACAAGGTGATTTTTGGGAATATTGACTTCTATCTTCCAGTTCACTTGTCAGACAGTTTTAAAACGACAACGATTTTTGGCTTTGAAATTTACGGACAGAGAATGTTGACCATTTTCTTGATGATTAATACCCTCATCATTATTTTCAGCATGACCTTTGTCAACCAACTCACCGCCAACTGGTCAGAGCGAAAAAGCCTCACTACTGGTGCGCTGTTGCAAGGGTCTGGATTTGTTGCCGCCTTTTTAATGAACAGCTTCATACCGCTTATTCTGGCCTCCATTGTCATGACGATTGGCGAGATGATTATCGTGCCGTCCTCGCAAAGTTTGCGCGCCGACCTGATGAATGAGGAGAAAATCGGGACTTATTCGGGTTTTGTGACCATCACAGATCCGATTGGGAGCGTGCTTTCAGGGAGTTTGGTCAGTTTTTCGGTTTATATTCATCACACGGGCGTTGCCGTGGTCATGGTCGTGGTGACGGTGTTGTTGGTCTTATGCTTTAATCAAGTGGTGAAGATGAAAACTCAGGCTGATATCGCGTCAAGTAAAAATACTTGACAAAAATGCTTGATTTCTCGTCTAGACTTTGATAGAATAGATAAGTATTGAGAAATCAAGGCTATACTCAATTAACCAAATAAAGAAAATATTTTCGGCTATTTTGCGCCACTTCATCGTTGATAAGTTTTGACGTACACCTGTACGCCTTCAACTTATCGCCTTGAATTGACGAAAAATAACTCAAAAATTTCCTTTTCTTTCTTTAATTAATTGAGTATACTAATAAAACCAAAGGAGATTTAAGACAATGGCAGTACCTGCACGTCACACATCGAAATCTAAGAAAAACAAACGTCGTACACACTACAAAATGACAGCACCAACAGTTTCATTTGATGAAACAACTGGTGATTACAGCCGCGGTCACCGTGTATCCCTCAAAGGATATTACAAAGGTAAAAAAGTTACAAAATAATAGAAAGGACAAACTAAGATGCGCGTAAATATTACTCTTGAACACAAAGAATCTGGCGAACGTTTGTACCTGACTCAAAAAAACAAACGTAACAACCCTGACCGTCTTGAACTCAAAAAATACTCTCCAAAATTGCGTAAACACGTTATTTTTAAAGAAGTTAAATAAGTCAACATTGAAAAAGCCCTAGAAACTCATGTTTCTAAGGTTTTTTCTTTGCGAATAACATACATATAACATATGAAAATCAATACATTTCATTTTCTAGTTCTAAAATAGTATGATTGATTTCTTCTTTTGTCCGTTTTGTGATGTGAAGATAGATTTTTTCAATTTTTTTTTGAATCTTCGCTATGTCCGACCAACTCCCTGATAGAATCAAGGGGCAATCCATGACTTGCTAATATTGAAATATAGGTATGTCGAAACATATGAGGTAAAATGTGAATTGGTCTGCCAAAATCAAGATAAGTATCAATATCTTGATAGGGTTTTCCACTTTTTTTATTATGTTTGGCTGATTGTGAACTACCACCCCGTAAGAAACCTGATAATTCAGTATGAACAAATGGCATACCTTGCTTATTTCCTTTTCTGATATAGGTTCTAGTGAAAATATATCCCATATCAAGATAGGTTGGACTATTCTCAATATAAAATTGGTTACGCTTAATATATTTTTTGAAAATCTTTTCTACCTTTGGTGTTAGCGGAATTTCCCTAATGCTATCAGTCGTTTTTAAATCATCTCTAAAACGTTCTTTTTCATCTTTTAACTTTAATTTTTCCATGTCTTCATCAGTTTTGGCTTTTATTGAGCGTTGCCAATGAACTTTGATAGTTTTATTTTCAAAATCAATCATATCTTCATTTAAACCAAGCACTTCTGAGGGACGCATACCAGTCAGATAAAATGTTCTAAATATATCGGCAAATATTTCATTGTTTGCCCTATGTTTCCAACTTTTGATAAGATGAACGACGTCATTTGCCTCTTCTGGCTCAAGATATTTTTCGACAATATTTTCACGTTTGATAGCTTGTTCTTCAGAACGTGACAAGGTACGTCTTTTCAATTTTCGTTCAATCATAGGGTGTTGAGTAGAATTGATTTCTCCAGTTTCTAAAGCCCAATCCAGTATCATTTTCAAATAGATATGAATATTTTTAGATGTTCCAATGGTATTATTGTCAATAATTTCTTGCATTTTAGGAACTTGTAGAACGAATTCTTTTAAGCTCATTTTCATGGAAAAATTAGGCTTAATATGCTGATTAAAAGTAGATTTACGTGTTTTAATCGTATTCCAAGCAGGTTTTCTTTTTGTAAGCCACCATTTATAAGCTAGACCATAAGGCGCGTCATTTTCATCATAAGGTCTTGCAATTTCATCTAATGTTAGTGTTTTAGTAATTTCTTTTTGAGGGATTTCTCCTGTAATTTCCTGAATGACTGTATCGATTTGTGTATTCAGTATTTTTGTTACTTTTGCAATTAGTTGCGTATTTTTAATATCAGAAACTAATAATTGAATTTCTCCTTTCCGATTTGTGCCAGTTGGTGTTGCTTTCGTTGAATACCACCCTTTATTTTCGCCACCTGTTAGATAGCTATACCTTATTTCAGACCGTAGAGGGTGTGTGTAGGTCATTGAAAATCTTACTTGAATATTTCCTCTCTTGCTCGAATCAGTTCGCCATTCCCTAATTCTAAGCGTTCTAACTATTGCTTGTCGTTTAGCCATGATTATTTTCTCCTAAACACAAAGAAGGTTCATTTTGAACACTTCCATATTTTTTCTTCTATACTATTTATGCGATTTTTGTTTCAAATTCGTGTGAATTTTTCCAATCAAACCAATCTTTAAATACAATAGAGTGAATAAAGATATTGCCATGACCGCCACAAATCCCAAAATCATAGGTAGAATTTTTCATCTCTCGAACATATCTATTTAAAGTTGGCATTTTCATACCGTGCCAAAGTTCATTGATTAAATCAGTTTTTCTATACCAGTTTTTAGTAAGGTCGTACTCTTTTTTATTTGTTCTATCCATATATGTCTTACTCTTTCTATTTTTGTGCTATAATTTAGTTAGTTAAATTTCTTTAGACCGTTTGCCGACGGACTAATTTTTATCTTTCGGAAATGACCGAGGGAGGATATATTCATCAAGTGCTTGCTTGATGAATTTTTCTTTATCATCATTTTTTTTGATT